>NZ_BADU01000037.1:0-46645 GCF_000239875.1 Pseudoalteromonas sp. BSi20311
CCACTGATTAGTTTATTGGGTATATCATAAAAATCATAAAACGTAAGGAAAGTACTATGGGAAAAGCTTCAAATTTTGATAGTAAAATGTATGTGCTAGATACCAATGTATTACTTCACGAACCCCTCGCGTATTTGTCATTCCAAGAGCACCAAGTGGTTATCCCAATGACCGTATTGGAAGAACTTGATCATATAAAAGATAGAAAACACGATGTGAGCCGCGATGCGCGAGTGGCTATTCGTGGCCTTGATGGGGTGTTGAGTCAGGCAACTCCTGAACAAATGTTACAAGGTGTGGCGCTGCCAAGGAATAAACAAGGCGGATCGACAGGCAGCTTAATTATTGTAAACGACCATTTATTTGCCGATTCTATTTCTGGTTTGCCGGGCAATGAAAACGACCACCGTATTATTAATTGTGCGGTGCATTTACAAAACCAGCACAGCGATAAAAAAGTCATATTAGTAACTAAAGATATTAACATGCGCTTAAAAGCCAAAGGGGCGGGGCTTAAATATGTTGAAGACTATCGTACTGATCAGTTAATTGACGATATTGATTTACTCACCAGTGGTTATAAAAAAATTGAGGGCGATTTTTGGCAGCATGTTGGCGAGTGTAATACTGAGCAACACGGACGTGAAACAGTTCATCATATCCCTAAAGATTTAATTCCTGATGTGTTTTGTAATGAATATTTACTTGATGATGGCGATCAGTTTGCCGCTAGAGTTAAATCGTATGATGGTGAGCATATTACCATTAAAGATATTGGCGCAGAGCGATTGATGCATCAAAGTGCATGGGGAATAAAACCAAAAAATATTTACCAAGCAATGGCTATTGATGCCTTGCTCGACACGTCTATTGAATTAGTAATACTTACTGGTCCTGCTGGGTGTGGTAAAACAGGTATTACTGCAAGCTTTTTTTCAATATTTGTGCAGACCTATCTACAGACCTTATTCTTACTGAATAAATTGAGTATTTATAACAGGCTAAGATCTAATCTCTCTAACATGTCATTAAGTGTGACTTAAAGAATAGAACCATTCATCAATAAATATAAATAATGGATTTAACCTGCAAGAGGCACAAACAAAAATAATAAAGCTAAGGTAAATCTAAAATGCTAATTAATGAAAATCGTTCTCAAAGGAGAACTAAAATGAATAATCCAAGTGAAAACAAAAACCCAAGAGTATTGGATACATCGGCACTAGTTCATGATCCAAAGTCACTTCTTGCGTACAGTGAAGACGTATACATCTGTCTAACAGTTCTAGAAGAATTAGATAACTTAAAAGAAAGAACTAACAAATCGGTTAGTGCTGATGCTCGTGTATGTATTCGTATGCTTGAAGATATAATAAATGGGCACAGTGCAGAAGAGATGGAAGCTGGTATTCCACTACCTTCTACTGAAACAGCTAAACGAGGAAAACTGTTTATTGGAATTGATACCCAGCTCGATATGGCTAAAGAGTTAAAGCACGGTATTGGAAGTGACGCTGACAATAGAATAATTAACTATGCACTGTATCTTCAGAAGGACTTAGATAAAGACGTAGTAATTGTTAGCCGTGACATTAATATGCGCTTGAAAGCTCGAACCGTAGGGGTCATGGCAGAAGACGTTGCCGTAGATAATCAAATATCAGATATTGATCTTTTATACACAGGGGTACAAGCCTTTAAAGGAGATCTTTTTGATCGAATTAAATCAGACAAAGACTTCAAGGTTTCAGGAGAAGTTTATACTTTCCCAATAAGTCTATTTAATGATGAAGTTCAGCCAAACATGTATTGGTACGATGAAGCTGGACACATTGGGCGAATTTCAGAAGTAACAGATACTGAGGTATTCACAAAGTTATTGCCTCGTAAACAAGAAAAAGTATGGGGCATTTTGCCTAAAAATCAGCGTCAGGCAGTAGCTTTAAGCCAATTAACAGATCCATATTATGACTTAAATATCATCCTTGGCCCTGCTGGCTCCGGAAAAACTTTTTTAGCAGTTGCTTCGGCGCTGCATCAAGTATTGGAGTTAAAAAAGTACAAAAAAATCGTTGTGGTGCGCTCCAGAGACTTTATGGACGATGATCCGGGGTTTTTACCCGGTGACCTGACAGAGAAATCAATGCCGTTATTAGCAGGTATAACAGATGCGCTTATATCAATGCATTCAGGTGATAACAATGAAGGTAATATTAGTGCAACTGTTGAGCATGTGATCGAAAAAGCCAATATAGAATTTACTAGTATGGCTTACTTCCGAGGTCGTTCAATAGACGATGCTGTTTTAATCATTGATGAAGCTCAAAACATGACTAGAGCGCAAATTAAGGGCATGTTAAGCCGTGGTGGCAAAAATTGTCGCACAATCGTGTTGGGCAACTTAGCCCAGATTGATGATAAGTTTGTCACACCCGCATCTTCAGGTGCTAGCGCGGCTGTTAACGTGTATAGAAACTATGAAAAAGGCTCAGTATTGATATTTGATGAAGTAGAGCGTAGTAGCTTGGCTGAATTCACTGAAAAGAACATGTAGGCATCAAACTACAATTCACATTTCCTTATAATATTGCGACAATAGCCACTGCTTTTTGCAGTGGCTTTTCAGAGAAGCCCGTTCCCACGAAAACAGGACGAAATGGATTTACTCTGAACTAAAAGATTAAATATTCACAAAAACTGAGTGACATAGGTGCGTGGCCTAGCGTTGCCGTTTTTTGGTGTATTGATGTCTTTTAATAAAGAAGACCTGCTAGTAAATATAAAAAGGCAGGCAAAACGATTATCTAAATTATTAACTATTCCCCTTGGACAAGCCCAAGAAGCCCTAGCTATTTGTCTTTACGGCTGTGACAGTTACAGCGATTTACTAGTAAAAATAAAAGCTGAATCCTTTGACAACCCATTGATAGCACTGTCTGCACTCTCACCAAACTCGGAAATATTTTTAGTAAAAATATTAGCTAGCCACCTAGATAGCATTATTGGAAATTTTGAAAAAAAATTTCCCGGCTCCAATATAAATGAAGAGATGGTCGTATCCCTGTTTGGGCTTAGCTTTTCAGAGTTCAAACTCAAAATATCTACCTAAAGTTGTACAAATACGTAAGTTGTCATTTTGTTTTTTGGCGATATTATAATATGAAGGCTGAACGGACAGCCTACGCCTACACATGTTTTTCGCCTTGAAAAACGTGAACAGTGAAGCGGAGCATCCGTAAAAATTTGGTTATTTGAACAATAAATAAAGCAATGTGTTGGTAGGCCATTGTTTATTGGGAAGTTGTTTGGAGAACTAAATGATCTCACTTTATCAATTAAAGAATAAGCTCAATAAACAAGCAAAAGAGTTTGCTGAGTTATTAGAGTTTCCTGATCTTTACGCCCAAGGCCTGTGGGCTAGAGGTGTTTATAACTGCCCTTATTTTTCTGATACCCATAAATATCTCTCTGAAGTATTTGAAAAGAAAAAGCTGGACTCAATTCTAAAGCACGATTCCCTGAAATATTTAATGATCAACGAATACGATGATCAAGAAATTATTGAATCGCTTCATAAAGAAATTGAGTCAATGGCAAACCGTATTGAAAGCCTGATGCTGGTAGATATCGAAACATTAGAGTTAGTTTCAGTGATATACCAAGTTTTAGGGTTGCCTGAAAATGCCAAGTTTATTGTAAATACAGGTGCAGACTTCCGCTTAGAGTGGCGACCATACTTTGATGCCTTTGATGATCCGTTGATAGTTCAATATGCAGATTTAAAAGTTCATGGTTGTTATTTCAGGCTAATCGCTTGCAAGTTTCCGTTTGAAAAGCTTTCCTTGGATGACATTAGAAAATACATGTACATCAATCATGTAAACCATAATGGTGAGTTTGAAGGCTGTATTTCTGAAGGAAATACATTTTCTAAGCATGTGCACTGGCTGGTGTTGACACTTGAATTATTCAGTAGCGGCAAAGTAAATAAGGCTCAGTTCAATCCAACAACCTTCAAAATCGAAGGTATGCGCTATTTGGTATATGGCTTCCCATTGATTCCTTCCTTTGTATCTGATTGGCACAAACCTGATTTATGTCTACGAGTCAAAAATCTAGATGGCGATCAGAAGTTCATTGTTCGTATCGAACAGCAAGATCTTGTTTTTTATGCGAGGCGCGTTGATACCAACTTTTTTAACACAATCGATTATGAAAAATACATTTCGTTGTATCAATCTAGTGTTCTGTCACATTTTGATGCTGACAACAATTTGCTTAAAGTTGATGGGGTTAAATATCTAAGTTTTTTTCGTCCTTTTTCTGTAGAAGATATGAAAGGAGTTCAAGCATGAGACCTAGAGTAAAACTAACCAACGCAAAACTTATCTCAATTCAATCTGATACAGAGGAAAAAGTTGAACGGGTGCTTTACGGCACATTTGCTGACGAAAATGAAAATGGTAAAGAAGGAGATGCTTTATTCACGATAAAGGTTTTGGAAATCAATGGTCTAGAAAGTAAGTGCTTTGGTGTTGACTTTTATATCTTAGATGCTGAATCTAAAGAGTTTGATGTAAATGCATTTGAGTTTAATTTAATGCATGAGTGTATGTATTCTCCTAATGAGTTATTAGAGCTGCGAGATATGCTCCCGGCTAGTTATTAGTAAGGGAATACGTTGGATAGAATATATTTAAAGGATGCCTACATAGTATCTGTTTACGACTATAAAGAATTTGAAAAAATATTTCTTGGCGAGTTTTTATCAGGGGGGGTTATTGAAGATGAAACATTCAGGTTTCGGCCATTTCAGCAAATCGTGACTTCAAAGATTGTTAGCAAATCTGCTGATGAGGATAAGTTAGAAATATACACACATAGTGGGAGTTGTTATGTGATTGATACTGACCATAAGTTAATTGATATTTCGTTTGTTGAACTGGTTGTTATGAGAGCAGGAGCTTATTCGGCAGATCGAGTTTTAGAAATGAGAGAGCAACTTAAGTCTCAAAATAAAAGCCATTGAATAGCGAAGATAAGAAGTCTGATGAGATTATTATTTGTCACTTACCTCTTTGAAAAAATTGACGTTAGTCAAATATTCATAAATGTTTATACAGCATCAATTGACTTAGTCAAAAATTTGCATTAGTATTAGAGATGTATATTTGTAAGAGAATTTTATGTCTAAAGCATTTTCAAAAGTCTTAGTAATGACGCTTATGCTGGTTGCCTTTGTAGGGCAAGCATTTGCGTATTCTGCTATGCCTTGCGAAATGTCATCAGGTTCTCACGAATCACACATGAACATGAACATGAACATGGATCATGGTGATATGAATAAAAGCAGTAATGGTCAATCAGAAGATTGTTGTGACGTTGAATGTATTTGTCCTGCAAATGCTTGCTCATCTACGACAGTCCTAAATTCCAGTATTGATTCGACAGATATTCAAATATTCAGTGAATCTGTAGCTGCTCTGCAATCTAAACAACCTCATTCAATTTCCACTTCCCTTTATCGTCCACCAATTTTTGCCTAATACAGGATTAGTGCGTCCAAATTTCTCGCACATGTAATTAATTTTTCTGTTAGTCAATATAGCGTCGTAGCGCTATAGATATTTTCCAGCGATGTCTGGGGGCAAAAATGATCAATAAGTATTTAAAAATAGCAGTATTAATGCTGCTTTCACCTGCGTTTGCAAACGCCAACGAACATAACCATGCAGACAATCACGACGTAACACCTTTGGAGTTAATCGTTTATAAAACCCCTACTTGTGGGTGTTGTAAAAAATGGATAACTCATATTGAAGACAAAGGGATCGTTGCGCATTCCAAAGATTTCCGAAACATCGGCAACATCAAAACTAAGTATGGTATCAAACCTAATTACCGTTCATGCCACACGGCAGTGAGTAGAAATGGATTTGCCTTTGAAGGTCATATACCTGCTAAATTTATTCAGCAGTTCTTATCAGAAGAACATCCCAATGCGATTGGGCTTTCAGTTCCAGCAATGCCAGTTGGCTCTCCCGGTATGGAAGTCGATGACCGCTTTATGCCATACAACGTGTTAATTCTATTTAAAGATGGAACGAGCAAAGTCTATGCAAAAGTTAAGACATACGAGGAGCAATTCTAATGAAATTGAACTCTTCAAACCTTACTTCACTTTCAACTGCATTAATACTCGGCTTATCTGTATTCTCAGCTCAAGCTGAGAAAGTAGTGTCGCTTGAACAAGCTATCACCTTAGCTCAGCAAAATGATCCTTGGCTTCATGGTAGCCGATTGAAACAAAGTGCAGTTGAAAATAGAAGTATTGCTTCAGGTACTTTGCCTGATCCGAAAGTATCGCTAGGGATAATGAATTTACCAACAGATACTTGGGATTTAGATCAGGAAGGAATGACTCAGCTAAAGGTTGGCGTCTCTCAAATGTTTCCGAGAGGCGACAGTCTAGAGATCAAGAAAGACCAGTTACAAATTGAGTCCACGAAATTTCCACTGTTACGAGAGGATCGTAAAGCTAAGTTGAAAAGCCAAGTGTCACAACTTTGGTTAGATGCTTACTTAGCCCAACAAACTATTAAATTGATTGAAGATGATTGGTCTCTCTTTGAGCAGATGGCGGAAGTGGCTAAAGCTAGCTATTCAAACGTTGTTGGTAAAACTAGACAGCAAGATGTTATTCGTGCTCAGTTGGAAATCGTGCAGTTAGATGACAGATTAACTTCGCAAAAGCAGAAACTAGAAACGACAATCGCTCGTCTCAATGAGTGGCTTCATATTTACGATGCGGATCGTTTGAATGAATCATTCAACTTTGACGCGCAACCATTAGAGTTTAGCGTCTCAAAAGAATTGCCTTCGATTCAATTGAATAATCCAACAGTCCTAAAAGCATCTAATTACTCAAGAAATCTATTGGCTCAGGAGCTTTCGAATCACCCAGCCATACTTGCAATTGATATAAAACGCAAAGCTTCAGAAAAAGGAATTGAGTTAGCCAAACAGCAATATGAGCCGGAATGGGGTGTTAATGCTAGTTATGCCTATCGCGACAATATGCCCTCTGGTGATAGCCGAGCTGATTTATTTTCTGTTGGGGTAACGTTTGATTTACCCTTGTTTACCGAGAACAGACAAGATAAGCAAGTTGCAGCTTCTATTGCAGATTCAGAGACTATTAAAACCGAGAAACTATTACTGACAAAGCAAATGATCAGTGTTTTAGAAAAAGAACTAAGACAGCTTAAACGCTTATCAGATAGACAATCTATCTATCAAGAACAACTCCTTAAACAAACTCATGACCAAGCAGAAGCGTCATTGACAGCCTACACAAATGATGATGGCGATTTTGCCGAAGTTGTTCGAGCAAGAATCGCAGAATTAAATGCCAGAATATCAGCTTTAAGAATTGATGTTGACGCACTTAAAACAGTTGCTCGTATCAACTATTTATTTGCGCATTCTCAATCTAACTCAAATGCTGAACATAAGTCGATGCAAACTTCACACAAAACTAATCAGCACTTATCCAGTCAGCAATTTGGAGAAAAATAATGTCAACGAATACAAAAACAATTATTGCCATCATCATTGGGGCAGCACTTGGTGCTGGAGCATTGAGTTTATATCAAGGTACTGGCTCAAACAGTAATAGTAATGAAGCAACATCAGGAGAAAAAAAGCCTCAGTATTGGGTTGCACCGATGGATTCTAATTACCGCCGGGACAAGCCCGGTAAGTCGCCTATGGGGATGGATTTAATTCCAGTGTATGAGGAAGGATCATCTGGTGATGACTTTGGCCCCGGAGCAGTAAAAATTGCGCCTCATGTAGTGAATAACCTTGGGGTTCGCACTGCACCTGTTGAACTGAAAAATATGCATACTGAAATCTCAACGGTAGGTTATGTTCAATATGATGAAGATAAGCTAATTCATATCCACCCACGGGTTGATGGCTGGATTGATAAACTTTACATCAAAGCAGCAGGTAACCCTGTAGAGAAAGGGCAGCCTCTTTATACACTATATTCTCCTCAGTTAGTTAATGCTCAGGAAGAGCTGTTAATAGCGTTAAAGCGCAACAATAGTTCTTTAATTTCAGCAGCCAAAGATCGCCTAAAAGCGTTACAGCTTTCAGCAGACTTTGTTCAAAAGCTAGAAAAGACACGAAAGGTTCAGCAAACAATTACCTTTTATTCACCACAAGCAGGTGTTGTCGATGGTTTGAAGGTTAGAGAAGGTTTTTATGTAAAGCCGGGAAACACCTTATTAAGCATTGGCCAGCTAGATCAAGTTTGGGTTGAAGCAGAAGTGTTTGAACGTGACGCAGCCTTAATTAAAAAAGGACTTCCTGTATCAATGACACTGGATTATTTACCCGGTGAGGACTGGGCTGGTGTCGTTGATTATGTTTATCCAACATTGAACAGTAAAACACGCACACTCAGAGTGAGATTGAAATTTGATAACACAGACTATCAATTAAAACCAAATATGTTTGCACAAGTCTCTATTCACGCTAATCAAGCTGATAGCACCATCCTCGTGCCTAAAGAAGCCGTTATTAGAACAGGTAAACAGGACAGAGTAGTACTTGCGTTAGGTGATGGGCAATTTAAATCTATTGAAGTGACTATTGGCCGGGTTGATATCGACAGCATCGAAATATTAGACGGCTTAAATGAAGATGATGTTGTGGTGACATCTGCTCAATTCTTGATTGATTCTGAATCAAGTAAAAGCTCTGACTTTAAACGAATGACTCATGATGAAGTGCCTAACTCTGTTTGGATGCAAGGGGATGTTAATAGTGTTATGGCAGGGCACCGCATGGTTAATATTTCACATGGCCCTGCTGAAGCTTGGGATTGGCCTGAAATGGTTATGGATTTTACTGTGGCTGAAAAAGTCGATATTGACTCATTAAAGTCAGGTCAATCTTTGCACTTTGAAGTGAGCAAAACCGAAGAGGGTGGATATGAAGTTACTGGAATTCATATCATGAGTGAGCCTGCTGATATGAGTGAAGAAGTATCATCAGCAACAGTATCAGGTTTAATTAATGCGATTGATATTGATACACGGATTCTAAATATTAGCCGAGGCCCAATAGAGAAGTGGGATAGACCTGCTGCGACGATGGATTTTATCGTCGCGGACAATATAGAAATAGTTGATTTCAATGTTGGTGATAATGTCACTTTCACTTTTGAGGTTAGGGATGACTTAGTTATCACTGACATTTCTCTTGAATCAGATGAACAACACGGCAAGGAAAATAAGCCGGTCGTTGATCACTCGAATCATTAAGTTGGGAGAAAAATAATGATTGAATCAATTATTAGATGGTCAATTGGCAATCGCTTCTTTGTTATCTTAGCTACCTTAATTTTGATTGGTGGTGGGCTATTTTCAATAAAGAATACGCCTGTTGATGCACTACCAGATTTATCTGACGTTCAAGTAATAATTAAAACGAATTACCCCGGTCAGGCACCGCAAGTTGTTCAAGATCAGGTTACTTATCCACTGACAACTGCAATGTTGTCTGTTCCCGGCGCTGTTACTGTTCGTGGCTATTCATTTTTTGGTGACTCATTTGTTTACGTCATCTTTGACGAAGACACTGACTTATATTGGGCAAGGAGCAGAGTACTTGAATATTTAAGTCAAGTAGCCCCTTCACTACCCGCTAGTGCGCGTCCACAACTAGGGCCAGATGCGACAGGTGTTGGCTGGGTTTACCTATATTCTCTTGTAGATAAAACGGGCAACTTGGATATTAGCCAATTGCGTAGTATTCAAGATTGGTTCTTAAAATATGAATTGCAAACTGTCCCCGGAGTGTCAGAGGTTGCTGCCGTTGGTGGAATGGTTAAACAATATCAAATACAAGTCGATCCCGATAAGTTAAGAGCCTACGGTATACCACTTAGTCACATTCAAATGGCCCTTAAGCGTGGTAACCAAGAAACAGGTGCCTCTGTTGTTGAAATGGCTGAAGCAGAGTACATGGTTACCGCTACTGGCTATATCAAAAGTATTTCAGATATAGAGTTGATCCCTCTCGGTGTGAACGAACAAGGAACGCCGCTTACTATTGGCGATGTGGCAGAAGTTAACTTAGGTCCACAAATGAGACGGGGCATCGCGGAACTTAATGGTGAAGGAGAAGTTGTTGGTGGTGTGGTTGTTATGCGCTTTGGTGAAAACGCACAAAAAACCATTGATGGAGTAAAAGCCAAATTAGAAGAGTTAAAAAAAGGTTTACCCGAAGGAGTTGAAATAGTTACGGTTTATGATCGCTCTGGCTTAATAGGAGAGGCGGTAGAAAACCTATGGAGTAAATTGCTCGAAGAGCTTGCTGTCGTCGCGATTGTATGTGTTGCATTTCTGTTTCATTTGCGATCTTCGATTGTTGCAGTTGTCACTCTACCTATTGGCATCTTAGCTTCATTTATCATCATGCATATGCAAGGTATCAATGCGAATATTATGTCATTAGGTGGTATCGCTATTGCAATTGGTGCGATGACAGATGGCGCAATAGTGATGATTGAAAATATGCATAAACATATGGAAAAGACACCGCTAACAGATGAAAATCGTTGGCAAATTGTTGCTAAGGCTGCGAGTGAAGTAGGCCCTGCACTATTTTTTAGCTTACTGATCATTACAGTCTCATTCTTACCTGTATTTATCTTGGAAGCGCAAGAAGGAAGAATGTTCTCTCCGCTCGCCTATACAAAAACATATGCAATGGCGGCATCAGCAGGCTTAGCGATAACATTGGTGCCTGTATTAATGGGGTACTTTATTCGAGGCAAAATTGTTTCAGAAAAGAAAAATCCGTTAAACCGATTGCTAATTGCTATTTACATGCCTGTTTTAAAGCAAGTAATGAAGTTTCCAAAATCGACAATTGTAGCAGCAATATTAGTGACTATCGTCGGTTTTTGGCCTGTTGATAAGATTGGTAGCGAGTTTATTCCTCCTCTAGATGAAGGAGATTTAATGTACATGCCGACTACATATCCGGGGATCTCTATTGGTAAGGCAAGAGAAATTCTACAGCAGACAGACAAGCTAATTAAAACAGTGCCAGAAGTTGAAACAGTATTTGGTAAAGTAGGAAGAGCTGAAACTGCAACTGATCCCGCGCCTCTAACTATGATTGAGACCTTCATTCAGTTGAAGCCTCAAGAAGAGTGGCGTGAGGGAGTTACAACAGAATCTTTAAAAGCTGAGTTTGATAAGTTGGTTAAGTTTCCGGGCTTGACGAATGCTTGGGTTATGCCAATCAAAACTCGTATTGATATGTTGGCAACAGGTATTAAAACGCCTGTGGGTATTAAAGTCGCCGGACCAGAGCTTGATGTGATTCAGGAAATCGGCCAACAAATAGAGCAAATTTTACCCGAAGTTACAGGCACAGCATCAGTTTACTCAGAGCGAGTTGCAGGTGGACGATATATCAAGGTTGATATTTCACGCGATAAGGCAAGTCGCTTTGGGTTAAACATCGAAGATGTTCAACAAGTGGTTTCTACAGCTATTGGTGGTATGAACGTTACCCAAACGGTAGAAGGTCAAGAGCGTTACCCTGTTAACTTACGCTATCCGCAAGACTATCGAGACTCTCCTGAGCAGCTATCACGATTACCTGTTGTAACACCAAGTGGTCAACGCATTGCACTAGGTGATGTCGCAGATATTCGAGTTGAGAACGGTCCGCCGGGAATTAAGAGTGAAAATGCTCGTTTAAATGGCTGGACGTTTATCGATATAGACGGTGTTGACGTAGGTACTTATGTTGAAAGTGCAAAAATACACTTGGCTAATAATCTAAAACTACCAGCAGGTTATTCAATTACTTGGGCTGGGCAATACGAATATATGGAAAGAGCGAAAGAAAAGCTCACCTATGTATTGCCTTTAACACTCGCCATTATTGTTATTCTACTTTACTTAAACTTCAGAGCGTTTAGTGAGGTGGCTATCATTATCGTTACCTTGCCGATGGCGATGATTGGTGGCTTATGGTTGATGTATCTGGAAGGGTTTAACTTCTCTGTGGCTGTTGGCGTGGGCTTTATTGCTCTAGCTGGGGTAGCGGTTGAGATTGGTGTGATAATGTTGGTCTATCTCAATCAGGCACTTGCTGAGCTTAAGGAAAAAGCGAAAGAGCGAGCAGAACTCATCTCAGAAGATGAATATCAAGATGCCTTATTGCACGGTGCTGGATTACGTGTTCGTCCTGTAATGATGACAGTAGCGACAATCATTATCGGCCTAATGCCTATTTTATATGGTACAGGAACAGGCTCTGAGGTAATGAGTCGTATTGCTGCACCTATGGTAGGTGGGATGACAAGTGCAGTCCTGCTAACTCTAATTGTTTTACCCGCGATTTATTCAATCGTTAAAAAGCCCGAAGTAAACGCCTTTAACAAGGAACTTTCTAACTCGGAGCTAAAAAACAATGCTTAGAAAAGCTAGGAAGTACCATAAATGG
This sequence comes from Pseudoalteromonas sp. BSi20311, assembly GCF_000239875.1. Classification (NCBI taxonomy): domain Bacteria; kingdom Pseudomonadati; phylum Pseudomonadota; class Gammaproteobacteria; order Alteromonadales; family Pseudoalteromonadaceae; genus Pseudoalteromonas; species Pseudoalteromonas sp. BSi20311. Next base: position 12,541 of record NZ_BADU01000037.1, read on the forward strand.
CTAATGGCATTTGTAGGGATACAATTCCTTTTCTGGTCGATTACTGGTGTGTATATGGTGACTATGGATATTCACTATATACACGGCGAAACCTTGGCTAAGAGTGAGGAAGCCAAAATAGATTTAGCAAGTATGGATTACTCCATTGTAAAGCTAGCTGCGGATTATCCTAAAGCTAGCCAAGTTACACTTACTCAAAGTATGGGCCGTCCTTTGTATTCTTTTATTAATGGAGAAAATGGAAAAGTAGCAATAGATGCTAAAACTGGAGCTGTTCAGGCCCTTGTAGATGAAACCAAGGCTAAAGAAATCGCACAATACCATTATGTGCTGAATCATCAAATCGACAGCATAAGGTTGATTAAGTCAGCGACAAACTTGCCTGCTGAGTTGTCCCCAAGGCATTTACCTGTTTGGAGAGTGACGTTTGAGCAATTCTCCACACCGACATTTTATATAAGTCAACAAACAGGATCACTTGTTGCCAAGCGTCATGATTACTGGCGATTGTTTGATTGGATGTGGCGGTTCCACATTATGGATTACTATGATGGAGAAAACGTATCTAACTGGTTTTTGTTCTTGGTCGCAACTCTAGGTCTAATGGGAGCAATTACTGGCGCAGTATTGACTTATTACCGAGTGCTTTCCCCAAATAAAAAGAGAGTCATTTGATGCGACTATTTAAGTTAAATACAACGATACACAAGTGGCTTTCTTTATTTGTTGGTTTACAACTGCTTATTTGGTTGGGAACGGGCCTTTACTTCAATTTGATGGATCACAGTAAAGCCAGTGGTAATGAACTTAGAGTTCATTCTCATCATGAAGGTAGCATTACAGGCTTTGACCTATTCCCTATTAAAGACATTACTAGTAATGCTCCGCAGGAAGTAAACCTTATATGGGTTTTACATCAGCCTTACTATCATTTTGTGTTCGATAAGGGGCAGCATAGCTATCAAGAACGCCACTCAAAGCTATTTGATGCTGTAACAGGAAAGCCATTTAATTTGTCTGAAGAACAAGTACTAACTTTGGCAAAAAACTCCTACTCAGGACAGGGTAAGTTAACTACTCCAGTGTTATCTCAACCTCCGTTTTCTGATCACGTAAGGCAGCAAAATCCTATGTGGCAAGTTGCCGTTGAGGATGAGAACAATACAACTATTTATTTAGATAGTATTACAGGTCAAGTACTTCGCCATGCCAATGATGATTTCAGATTGAAAGATCTGATGATGAAGCTTCACTTTATGGACTATGGCAATTCTGGAGGATTTAACCATTGGTTGATCATTGCATTTGCTTTTGCAACGCTATTCCTTTCAATTACTGGTGTTACTTGGCTGATACAACAGTATCGAAGTGGTTTACTGAAGCTAGGTTGGGGCACTAACAGGCAAAAAGTGGCAGTGACGTTTTCCAATGAAAATACTATTACTGACATCTCAGCAGTTGGTCGCTCAACTGTACTAGAAGGGCTAGCTAGTTCACATGTATACCTTCCTTCAGGTTGCGGTGGTGGCGGTACTTGTGGCAAATGCGTGTTCTTAAGTTCAACTAAATTACCTATCACACTATCTGAACAGGAACATTTATCTCAGGAGCAACTTAAGGAAGGTTATCGGCTTGGATGTCAGCATAGGTTCTCTGAAATTAGTTCGATTGAAGTTAATACTGATCGCAATATTGAAAATCATGAGCTAGTTGTGGTTGCGACTAATTTCATTACTCCTTTTATCAAGGAAGTGAAATTTAAGCTGAAATCAGGCAAACAGTTGGCATTTAAAGCTGGTGCATATATGCAATTTGATGTGCCAGCAGGGATGAATAGCTTACGTCCAGATGATATGCCAGAGTGCTATGAAAAATACTGGGATAGCTACTATCATGGAAAATTTTCTCATAACGGTGTAACTCGCCACTACTCATTAGTTAACTTTGACGAGGAGTCTGATGAGTTAATGTTTAATATCCGTTGGCAGACCGCAAAGAATGGTTTTAAAGCAGGAATAGGTTCAAGTTATTTAGGTTCACTCCAAGTAGGTGAAACGATAACTGCAAAAGGCCCTTTTTCTGATTTTTATGCCACTTCAAATAAAAAAGTTAGTCGCGTGTTTATTGGTGCGGGTTCAGGACTTGCACCACTGAGGTCTATTATTTTTGAACAGTTGAAAAAGCATAAAGATAAAAGTGGTTTGACTCTTATCTATGGTGCGCGAACTGAAGATGACTTGCTATACCATAATGAATTGAAGTCACTGAGTGAGAAGCATAAAAACTTCTCTTATATTCCTACTCTTTCTAATCCTTCAGAAGAATGGCAAGGGCACTCAGGCTATGTTCAAAAAGTACTTCTGCCGTATATGAACCAAAAATCAGAACTGCTTTTGGCTGAGTTTTACTTGTGCGGTCCAGAAGCAATGATGAGTGAAGTGGAAAAAATAATTACAGATGCTGGGATTCCAAGTAATAAAATTTTCAAAGATAAATTTAGTCGTTAATCCATTAAATAAATAGAGGTATATATGAAAACATTAATTAAATTTTTAACCGTAATCAGTGTCGTTTTTAGTAGTGCGGTATTTGCGCATGTGCATCTTGAAAAAAGTGTGCCTGCTGATAATGCAATGCTAATGAATCCTCCAGAAGAGTTAACTTTGGTGTTCACCAAAGAGGTACGGGTTGTAAAAGTTTCATTGGCCAATAAACAAGGCGAAGAATTTAAATTTGGATTCGAGCCTTCTAAAGTCGCTACTAGCAAATTTACATGGAAACTACCTAAATTAGCTCCTGCAAACTATGCTGTGGATGTAACCTTCTTAGGTAACGATGGTCATAAAATGAAACATAGCTTCGGCTTTATGGTTCACTAAAATAGGCGGTGTGATTGATATGGAAATGTATATCTGGAATACAGTCATTGTACTGTCAAAAATTGTATTTTACGTCGGCTTTGCCTGTATTGCTGGTTATACATTTTTCAGGCAAATATTTGAGAATAATGAATCTCATACTAATGCTGTAATAGCGAATCTAACGTGGACAAGAACTTATATAGTTATGGCTTTGATCGCTAATATTACTTGGTTCTTTGCCAGTACTGGTGCAATGGCAGAAGAGGGAATTCAGGGGGCGATAGACGCTGATATATTGGCTATTATGTGGGACTCCTCTGTCGGCACTGGAGCTTTGCTTCGAGCGCTTGGGCTAGTTACCGCAATAATCGCTTTAGCTTTAAGGTTCAAACTCGCTGTGAACTCGTACTTAAAACAAAGCGCTTTAATGTTGAGTTTATTAATCCTTGCATACTCATTCACGTTACTGGGTCATATTTCTGAGTTAGGCACAATTGAAAAAGGCTTGCTTATTTTGCATGTGCTCGTTATGGTATGGTGGTTTGGGGCGTTATTGCCACTAAAACAGGCTTGCCATCAGCTAAGTTATGCAGAACTTCATTTGCTGATGGAAAGCTTTGGCAAACAAGCAAGTTTTACAGTGAGCCTATTGTTGGTAGCAGGCCTCTGGCTCGTGATTCAATTGGTCGGAAGTCTTGATGCACTAATAAGCTCAAGTTACGGACAAACACTGTTGTTTAAATTGGCCCTTGTAGTGTCTATTTTGGCACTTGCTGCTAAACATAAACTAATACTCGTTCCACAACTTAAAAATAGTCAAGGCAGAGAGGCTTTATCTAAATCTATCTCGATAGAAATGGTAGTAGCTTTTGCCATTTTATCTGTAACGGCTGGGCTTACTAGTGTTGTTGGCCCTGCAAATTAAAACCTAAAAGAGAGAATGAAAATGAAAACAATAAATATATTACTTGTTTTATTAATGACGTTTAGTTTCGCAGCAAACTCTCATGGTGATAAGAACAAAGACAAAGGTTTGTTTAAAGGTATAGATACCCCTGCCGCAAAAGTTGTTTTGGCATTTCATCAAGCACTTGAAACTGGCAATCAAAAACAGGCTAGAGCGCAGTTAGCGGATGATGTCACCATTTTCGAGGGAGGCCGCGTTGAAAGGAGCGCTGATGAATATGCTCATCATCATATGTTGTCGGATATGAAGTATTTAGCAGCGATGAAGAGCGACACACTTGAACATCAAGTGACGATACTTGGAAATACCGCTATCTCTGCGTCGCGTAGTCAAACTACAGGTACTCATAAAGGTGTTGAACGCGATTATCAAGGCATGGAAACGATGGTGCTGGAAAAACAAAATGGTGAATGGAAGATTAAGCACATTCATTGGTCACATTAATTTATTGGTCAAACAACGGAGAGTAAAATGAGAAACAACAATCCATTACATCAAGTTTCTACGCCACGTAGACGCTTTGTACAAGGATTAGCTGCTGGCGGTGTATTAGCTGCTTTTCCAAGTGTTCTTCATGCAGCTTCATCTTTGATTGCTGGAACTTCAACAGGTACTGCGCCCGAACTAAGTGGAGAAATAATAGATCTGGTGATAGATGAGTCACCAGTAAACTTCACAGGTGTTGTAAGAATGGCTACAACAATCAATGGCTCAATACCAGCTCCTACCTTGCGCCTCAGAGAAGGTGATGACGTTACTATCAGGGTAACGAATAAATTATCAGTGCCGAGTTCAATTCATTGGCATGGGATCATTCTTCCGTATCAAATGGATGGCGTACCGGGTATTAGCTTTAAAGGTATAATGCCGGGTGAAACCTTTGTTTATAAATTTAAGCTGCAACAAAGCGGCACATATTGGTATCACTCACACAGTGGTTTTCAAGAAATGACAGGTATGTACGGCGCATTAATTATTGAGCCAAGAGAAAAGGATATTATTAGTGCTGACAATGAGCATGTCATCCAATTGTCTGATTGGACTGATGATGACCCAATGGATTTGTTTCGCAAGTTAAAAGTACAGAGCGATGTATTTAACTTTAATCAACCTACTGTTCCAGAGTTTTTTGATGACATTTCAAATAGCAGCGTTTCAAATGCGCTACAACGCCGGGAAATGTGGAATAAAATGAGAATGAACCCTACAGATCTTGCAGACTTATCAGCATCTGCAATGACTTTTTTAATGAATGGTTGTGCGCCTTTGACAAACTGGCGTGGAATGTTTAAAGCTGGCGAAAAGGTTAGGCTTAGATTTATTAACGGTTCTAGCAATACGTTTTTTGATGTAAGAATACCTGAGCTGAAGTTAACAGTTGTACAAGCTGATGGACAAAATGTTGAACCTGTGACAGTAGATGAATTTAGATTTGGTCCCGGTGAAACTTATGATGTACTTGTCGAGCCAAAAAATGATGCATATACGATTTTTGCACAAAGCATGGATCGCTCAGGTTATGCTAAAGGTACTTTATCAATGGCACCTAATATTGATGCACCAGTACCTGCTCTAGATCCCGTTGAATGGTTAACGATGACAGATATGATGGGGAATATGGCCCAAGGTGGTGAGCATTCCGCGATGGCAGGTATGGCAGACATGTCGGGCATGAATTCTAATAAAATGGATCATAGTGCAATGGGTCATGGAGCGATGGCAATGGATCATAGTAAACATAATATGGGTAAAAACCCACTGGCTGTTCCAAGTCAGAAAGTTCGCCACGCTAAAACAGAATATGGCGCCTCAATTGATGCGCGCATTGATACGCCACGCACAAACTTAGACGATCCTGGTGTTGGGCTGCGCAATAACGGCCGTCGAGTTTTAACACTTGCAGATTTACGCTCTCTTGATGGCATAGTTGACCACCAAGCACCCGAAGCCGAAATTGAGCTGCATTTAACCGGCAACATGGAACGCTACAGCTGGTCTTTTGATGGCTTAGAGTTTGGTAAAAGTACCCCTGTGCATATGAAGCATAATCAGCGGGTACGAGTTATTTTACAAAACGATACCATGATGACACACCCTATGCATTTACATGGTATGTGGAGCGACTTGGAGAACGATCAAGGCGATGTGTTAGTTCGCCGCCATACCATAATGGTACAGCCCGCCCAAAGAATTAGCTTTTTAACTACGCCACATGATCTTGGTCGTTGGGCTTGGCATTGTCATTTACTGTTTCATATGGATGCAGGTATGTTTAGAGAGGTGGTTGTATCATGAGAAATTTAACCTTATCAACAGTACTTACTAGTGCACTATTAATTAGCGCACCGTTATTGAGCCTGAATGTGTTTGCTCAAACTGAAATGGGCGACATGTCTGGCGATATGGCGGGCGATAAAATGCAGCCGCAAGGCGGCGATGCCCCTAAAAATGCTCGCGATCCACACGCTTATGCTAATGGCACAACCTTAACGCAAGGGCCATATGCTTTAGCAGATGGCGAGCGCTTAACCCTTGCAGATGAGTATAAGTTTTACGCTATTTTAGGTGATCGCCTTGAGTATAACGAACAAGCCGATGCTGCTGTTTTCGATTTACAAGCTTGGTACGGCACCACCTTTAATCGATTAGTGATAAAAACCGAGGGCGATGTTAGTTATGGCAAGCTTGAAGAAAATCAAACTGATATTTTATGGGGTCATGCAATTTCGGCTTATTGGGATACGCAAGTCGGTATTCGCTACGATTATTATAAAGAAGGCAAAAACCGTCAATGGTTAGCGTTTGGTATTCAAGGCTTAGCACCTTATTGGTTTGAGCTTGATATGACAGCGTATGTAGGTGAGAGCGGCAATACAGCATTTACAGCACAAGCTGAATATGAGCTGCTTTTAACACAAAGGCTCATTATACAGCCTCGTGCTGAAATAACATTTTATGGTAAAGACGATGAACAAAATGAGCTAGGCAGTGGGCTATCTAGTACTGCTATTGGCGTTAGGGTTCGTTATGAATTTACTCGCCAATTTGCACCTTATGTAGGTGTAGAGTGGACTAATAAATTTGGTAGCACAGCAGATTACGCCAAGCTAAACGAGCAGAGCAGCAACGATACTGAGTTTGTTGCCGGTTTAAGATTTTGGTTTTAATACGAAGAAATAACTACATTGATTTAATGAGAGCTACCGCAATTATATTGATGGTAGCTTTTCATTTTGTCTGGGATTTAAACTATTTTGGTTATATTAGAACAGACATACCTAACGGCTTTTTCTGGAAAGAGCTAAGAGCAATAATTGTAAGTTTGTTCTTGTTTTCTGTTGGTGCCAGTCTGGTTTATTCCTATCAAGGTGGTATATCAGCGAAGAAATTAGCTTGGCGAACGGTTAAGATATCTAGTGCTGCGTTACTAGTGACTTTATCCTCACTATTTACCTTGCCAGAACATTGGATTTACTTTGGTATTTTACACTTCATAGCAGTTGCAACACTTCTATTAGTTTGGTTGGTGGGGAAACCTAAACTTGCTTTGCTGCTATCTTTATTTATTTTTAGCGCATACATAGCGATAGAAATACCGTGGAATTGGCCTTTTAGCTATATTGAACAATATATTTCAAAACATCCTAGTGACTTGGTTACTCTTTTTCCTTGGTTGGCTTTGCCCTTGCTCGGTATCTGGGCTGCAAATTTCCGAATCTTTCGTCTGGCTCCCGCCAATCAACATGCGATAAACCCTTATTTGACATTGCTTAGTCAACACTCTTTACTGATTTATTTACTTCACCAACCTTTGCTTTTTGCTGGCTTTAGCGCTATCGAATGGATCAATTGAATATGAAAGTCCTCTATTTCGGAAATAATCTCTTTTCAAACTGTTTAACATTTATGGTTAACCAAGGCTTTAGTGTTGAAGCTGTTTATATTAATGATGTAGAGGAAAACGCAAGTATCGTTAAACGAATTTGTGGCATACATAAGATAATGACACATTCTTTAAGACCGACTAAAGAAGAACTTGATGAATATATAAAATCTGGAGTAACTCTTTTTGTCGTTGCTGACTATGGATATAGACTGCCCATAACAGATATAAAATATGCCTTTAATATTCATCCCTCACTTTTACCTAAAGGTAGAGGCCCTACGCCATTAACTTACATTGTGGATCTACCAGAATTTGCAGGTGTAAGCATACACAAAATCACATATATGCTTGATGGCGGAGATATCTTACTCCAAGAACAATTTGAAGTAGGACAAAATGAATCCATTTCCTCCTTAATGGTGAAGTCAAGCTTACTTGCGGAATCTTTACTGCAAACCTTGTTAAATGATCTCGAAACTATCTATGAGAGTGCTACGCCACAACAAAAACGATTAGCTACTTATTGGAAGCAACCTAGTATAGAAAGGAGAATCATGTCGTGGCTCAATGATACTCAACAATTTAGGCAAGCAATACGTCAATATGGGCATTTTGGCATCTTAATAACAATTTATGAAGAGCTTTTTATTGTCAGCCAATTAGAGGTGGCCGATTTCAAACATGACTACAAGCTAGGCAGCATAATTTTTGAAGACCAAGCGCTGATTAGTGTGGCTATGAATGGTGGCTTTGCTGTTGTTTTTAAAAGTTCTATGGTGCTAGTAAACTCAGCAGTACTAGAGTAATTCGTATATTAAAAGTGTGTATAAAATGTTTTGAAGCAGACTTTAAGGGCTAGGTTAGAACGTAGGTTTTAGTTCAAAGGTTGATCAAGATCATAAAATTATTTTTATAAAGTGGCTAATATTGTAGGTGCTAAAGAAGGAATGATAATGTTTGGACTTTTCAGGTGGTTTAAAATAGTAATAATAACTGTGTTGCTTACGCAGCATGGCTTTGCGATTGCTAAACCAATGAATTGTGAAGAGCATCATAATGGCTCATCCGACACGCATATTATACAACCAAGCAAAAATATGCATCATCAATCAATGATTGACAATAGTCACTATCACACTGAAAATTCGCAAGATTCTAAAAACCGTCATGGTGATGAAGACTGTGAAAAATGTAAAGCTGGTGATTGTGTTTGTTGTGAAGGCGGTTTTTGTACAAGCTTTCATTTAAATGCCTATCTTGTGCAAGCGCAAGACGAAGGTATTTGCAATATTCATTCTGAGCTAATTCTACAGCGTACACCCCTACCAAAATCTGGTATCCATCTCTTACTTTATCGTCCACCAATTATTGGCTAATCACAGGATCAGTGCGTCTTTTTTTCGCCACTCCCATCAAAAATAGAATGACTTATTCATTGATTTAAATAATCAATTGTTTTGAACGATTAGTACGATATTTTGAAGGCACTATGAAAATGCTCAAGTTATTGCCATTTACAGTAATTAATACTGTCGATTTTGACCGAGATTTCTCTTTTACCAAAAAATTAGTTTTTAGCTTTTGCATTATTAATCACGAATAATCACTTGACCTGTGTCTTAGACACAGGTCTAAGCTGTAGGTGAGATTACAAACTTAGGTGAAGAACTAAGGAGTGAACATGAAAGTTGCAGAGCTGGCAAAAAGCCTTGGAACGACTGCTGATACGGTGCGCTATTACTCGCGATTGGGACTGTTAAAACCTGCCAAGTCAGTGAACGGCTACAAGTCATACTCGAATAAAGAAGTATCGAGACTTAAATTCATTTTAAGTGCCAGAAACCTTGGTTTTTCCGTTGTAGATATCAAGGAAATTATTAATGAATCTGAAGATGGTAAAAGTGCGTGCCCATTAGTCAGAAGCCTGATCAAAGAGCGGCTCGAAGAAACAGAAAAACAGTTTCAAGCAATGTTGGCACTTCGAGGAAAAATGTCTTCTGCGCTTTCTCGATGGGAAGAAATGGAAGACAAAGCACCGACTGCAAACATGGTTTGTCATCTCATCGAAAACTTTGAGCAAATTAAAAAAACATAGGAGGAAAAAGGGTGGCTACTAACACAAATATAAAAACTGAATCAGGCTGTTGCTGTCAGGCAAAAGCTCAATCCTCTTCGTGTAAAAGTAAGGAGAATACGTTGGAGAAAGTATCACATAACCAACAGCTTATCATTGAAGGCGCTGGGTGTGCTAGCTGTGTAGGCAAAATTGAAGGGGCATTAAATGCAACTCTTGGAGTCGTCAGTGCGGAAATGAATTTTGCTGATAGGACTGTAACAGTTTCTGGGACAGCTAAGACAGAAGAATTGGTCAAAGCTGTTGAGTCTGTGGGGTATAACGCGAAGCCAATTGATGATAGCTCAGCAACAGATGCGCTTGATGAGAAAGAGGCGGCGGATTTTGCATATTACAAAAAGCTAATGCGCGATACGTTTATTGCCCTTTCACTCGGCGTTCCTTTGATGATCTACAGCATTGTAGTTGGAGAAATGACGGTTGAAACAAACCTTGAACGAATTTCTTGGTTGGTTGTAGGCATTTTAACTTTTGGTGTTATGTATTTTTCAGGCAAGCATTTCTATGTAGGAGCATGGAAGAGCTTCAAAAATCATTCAGCCAATATGGACACCCTAATTGCTTTAGGAACAGGCACGGCTTGGTTGTATTCGATGGTTGTCGTGTTTGCACCTGACGCTGTTCCATTGATGGCACGGCATGTTTATTTTGAAGCTACCGCCATGATCATTGGCTTAATTGATTTAGGTTTAGCATTAGAAATCAAAGCCAGAGGTAAAACCTCTGAGGCCATTAAACGTCTTATCGGCTTGCAAGCCAAAACAGCAACCGTGGTTCGTGACAACAAAGAAGTTCAGATAGGTATTGAGCAGGTTTTATTTAACGATATTGTGAAGGTAAAACCGGGTGAAAAAATTCCCGTCGATGGCGTGGTATTGGAAGGACACACCTCTATTGATGAGTCCATGCTGACAGGCGAACCTATGCCTGCTGAAAAAGCTGAAGAAGATGAGGTTGTCGCAGGTACTTTGAACAAATCAGGCATGATTTTATTTAGAGCCACACGCGTTGGTAAAGACACGGCGCTTGCACAGATCATCAATATGGTGAAACGAGCACAAAATTCAAAACCGCCGATTGGCCGTTTGGCCGATGTTATTTCAGCTTTTTTCGTACCTGTCGTGATGATCACCTCTGTGTTAAGTGCGCTAGCATGGCTTAACTTTGGACCTGAGCCAGCCATTGCTTTTGCCATCGTTTCAGCAACTACTGTGCTTATTATTGCCTGCCCGTGTGCTTTAGGTTTGGCAACACCCATGTCTGTCATGGTGGGAGTAGGAAAAGCAGCAGAAGCCGGAGTGCTTATTCGCAACGGTGAGGCACTGCAAACCGCCTCTAAAATCACTGCCATGATTTTAGATAAAACGGGCACTATTACTGAAGGGGCACCTAAGGTAACCGATATTATTTTAGCAAAAGCTACTGACGAAAAAGACGTACTACAGCTTGCAGCAAGTTTAGAAAGCGGCTCAGAGCATCCTTTAGCGCAAGCGATTGTTGAAAGTGCGTTAGATCAGGATATTGAGTTACTAAAAATTGAAGCCTTTAACGCCATTACGGGTTTTGGTGTAGAAGCAAGCTGCAACAACAAAGCCCTGCTTTTCGGAAACGATAAACTAATGAAGTTAAAAGGCATAGACCTCACAGGCTTTGTTGAACAAGCACAGTCTTTAGCCAAAGAAGCCAAAACACCTATGTACTTTGCTGTAGATGGTGAACTTGCAGCAATCATTGCTGTTGCAGATCCTATCAAGTCAGACTCAATCTCTGCTATCAAACGGCTTCAGGCTAATGGTATACGCGTCATCATGTTAACGGGTGATAACAAGGAAACCGCTGCCGCCGTAGCTAAAAAAGTGGGTATTAGTGAGTTTCTTGCTGAAGTGCTGCCAGAAGATAAAGCCAACAAGGTGAAAGAGCTACAAGAAGGCGGCGAAATTGTTGGTATGACAGGAGATGGCATCAACGATGCTCCTGCGCTAGCGTTAGCCGATGTTGGCTTCGCCATAGGCACAGGGACTGATGTAGCTATCGAAAGTGCTGACATTACCCTAATGCGTGGTTCACTTCATGGCCTTGCTGATGCCATAGCGGTAAGCAAAGCTACTTTACGAAATATCAAACAAAACTTGTTTGGCGCGTTTGTCTATAACGTAGCCGGGATTCCTTTTGCTGCGGGGGTTCTATATCCCTTCTTTGGCATTCTGCTTAGCCCTGTAATTGCAGGTGCTGCAATGGCGTTTTCGTCATTGACTGTAGTGTCAAATGCAAATCGACTTCGCTTTTTTAAAGCAAAAGAGCATTAAGGAGAATCACAATGATGGTTATTAACTTATTAGGCTTAATGTTAATCGCGCTGATTGTTTGGTGGTTTTGGCTATATAAACCCAATAAAACAATCGTTCAAGGTAATGAAGTACTCATTGAAGTGAGGGATGGTGTGTATTCCCCATCCTCAATTCAGGTGTCTGCTAGCCAACCTGTCACTCTGAAGTTTATGCGCAAAGATCAATCCCCCTGCGCTGAAACAATGCTTATTCCTTCATTGGATATAAGCGAACAGCTTAAATTAAATGAAATTACTCAAATTACCCTATTGAACTTATCACCGGGAGAGCATGAGTTTCACTGTCAGATGCAAATGTATCGCGGTGTCTTAAAAGTCGTTTAGGAGGGCAATATGAAAAATCAACACCCTAATTTTTGGTCAACACCTACAGGCTGGGCTGCACTGGCACTTATTGCCGCAGTGACCTACTTCTTAGTGCTTGAGCATGGTCAACATATGCTGCAATTTCTTCCCTACTTGATTTTATTGCTATGCCCCTTGATGCACGTATTTATGCATGGCAGTCATGGTAAACATGGTCACGATCATTCACATGCGCCTGATGAAAAAAAGGAAGAGAGCTCTTAAGAACTCACGGATAAAAATGCAGCCTATCACGATGGCTACATACAAGGGTTAGAAAAGGCACGTAAGGAATCACATAAAAAGGAGAGCAGTGATGAATGAAACATATGATTATGGCTTATGGTCAATGGTGATACTGAACTCAGCAATTTTTATCTTTTTTGCCTTTAGTTTTGTCAAACCAAAAACATCAACTGATTGGAGAAGTCTAAGCGTGTTCTCTGCCTTTATTGTTGCCCTATTTACTGAAATGTATGGCTTTCCTTTAACTATCTATTTTCTGTCGGGGTGGCTGACGGAGACCTATCCAGAAGTAAATTTCTTTGCGCATGAGAATGGGCATTTATTACATACTTTCTTTGGATTTCAAGGTGATGCCCATTGGGACCCATTTCATATAGTGAGTATGGTGTTTATTGTTGCAGGTTTCTTTATGTTGTCTTCAGCATGGAATGTATTGCATCACGCGCAAAAACATCATCAATTGGCTACAACTGGATGGTATGCAAGGTGTCGCCACCCACAGTATGTAGCTTTCATTCTAATCATGTTCGGCTTTTTATTGCAGTGGCCGACAATCCCAACACTTGCGATGTTTCCGATCTTAGTCGTTGTTTACGTCAAGCTAGCGAAACGCGAAGAAGCACAAGCGATTGCTGAGTTTGGTTCGGAGTACCACAGGTATATGGAATCGACACCAAGTTGGATCCCAAATTTTAATAAAAGTGTAGAAGGTAAAAATCATGAAAACGTTAACTAAATCAATTTTATTTATTAGTTCACTACTGATAACCACTAGCTCATTTGCCCAAAACAATGAGCATAAACATGAAGGTGCGAACAAAGCTGATATGCATCAAGGCATGGCAATGTCGCATGAAAATATGGAAAAAATGCATAAAAAGATGATGGAAATGAAAAAAGAAGTTTTAGCAATTAAATCTGAACAAGATCCTGAAAAGCAAAAAAGAATGATGCATAAACATAGACGTTCAATGATGAAAATTATGCAGATCATGCATCGAGATATGGAAGACAAACCTATACATAAACAAATTGCAATGGCTGAACATCATCTGGAAATGATGGAAAACATGATGCCGCAGATGAACCGGAAAATGGAAGAAATTAAAGATAGCAATCAACAGCATTCACACAAACATTAGGAGAAAAATTATGAGCGATTTAAATCATAGAGTTGGCGTTAGAGAGCAGAATTTAGTTGTTCGAAATCTAAAGCTTAGCAATGTCACAGAAGAAAGCTGTGACGAGTTAGTAAAAGAAATAGATCAGCTTTTTGGTATAGATGAAGTTAGTTACAACATCAAAGAAGGTGAAATACACCTTGCCTATGATGCCGCAAACGTAAGCCTTGATGGGATTGAGGAGGTAATCCGTAAGTATGGCGCAGATGTTCATAATGATTGGTGGACACATACTAAAGAAAGTTACTATAAATTTGTTGATCAGAACATCAAAGATAACTCTGTTCATAAGCCTTGGAGTTGTCATCAAGCACCTTCGGGGGCTGGCCGGAAAAACAAATGAATTCATAAAAAAGTGTATAGATAATTAGTTAGTCAAATGAGGTAACAGTGATGAAAACACCCTATATAAAAGCTCTTTTATTGCTTACATTCGGTTTATATTTAGTGGGTTGTTCCAATACCACTTTTTATCATAAATACATGGTGAGAGGTCAGGTAGTAGAAAGTTCTGATAATCGAACTCTAATCTGTATTGGTGCTAAGCATGGCGCAGAGGTTGGGCAAAAATACAGTGTTATTAGATTCCATGAAAGAATAGTATTGAGTGAAGGTGAAGATCCCTACACTATCGAAAAGGTAGGAACGGTACAAATTACTAAAATTGTGAATGATCATTTCGCAACTGTAAAGCTAGTGTCTGGTGACATTGCAGCGAAAGATATGGTGGAACTTGAAAACTAATAAAGTGGTGGCGAAAGCCACCACAAGAGCACAACAATAAAACTTAATGAAAAAACTTTAGTGTTATTTTGTACAACCTTTGAGATTGCTTGCTCAGTTCTGGTTATCTTGATGCCAGTACGACAGAAAAAATGTTACATATGAATTAGAAAGGTATGGGCTGGCATCCTAGGTCTAATCTTAACAGTTAAGGGGCCGCCGAATAGAGCTATACCTTTACATCAGCAGCATAATCAATGCTCCCGCGATCATAAATAAGTTTTCAGATAGCGATACAAATCCAAGTGGCACACTGCTATCGCCGCCTACACAGGCACACTTTAACTGGCGTTTGTCGATGTAAACGGCTTTGAAAACTGAAATTGCTCCAACTGTGCCGATAAACAATGAAAATGGTGCCACTGCGAGAGGCTGTAGTTGGGCAACCATACCAATACCTGCATATGCTTCAATGAAGGGATAAATATAACCATATCTTATCCATCTCATCGCTAGTAAATCATAAGTAATAAACGAATTTGTGAAACTGTATAGGTCTTTCAGTTTTTGCACCGCTAAGAGCGTCATTGAAAAAGCTATAAATAGCATCAGTGTTCTGATGGAGATAAATGAGCCGGAAGCAAAATGTTGAGATGCGACAGCAAGAAGTGCAGCTATCGAGAAAATGGCTACAACGGGCGTGTAGGTTGTGCCAGTTTGACCTGCTTCATCTTTACCAAAATACTCTCTTAAGTCATCGTATCCTCCGACACGCTTTCCTTCAATAAAGGTTTGTGGCGTAGTTTTGACATCATGCTTAGCTTTGAAGTCATCAGCTTGTTGTCTTGACGTGAGCTTATGATCTTCTACATCATACCCTTGCCTCTCCAGCAAATCTTTCGACCTTAAACCATAGGGGCAGATATGTTCGTCAGTGACCATTCTGTACAGGGTAGCTGTCTTAGTCATCTTAGTCTCCTTTGTTCAGTGTGCCTTCAAACTTTGGGAGCGGTCGTTGCTCAGCCTGAGCTTGTGAGCTGACCTTTCCATTTTCAGAAATATCTTTAATCAGCCATTCCATTTCTTTTATTTCTTTTCGTTGGGCTTTAATAATACCATTTGCCAATTCACGCACGCGTACATCCTCCAAAGTTGAATGCTCACTAGTAAGAATAGCAATGGAGTGATGAGGAATCATCGCTTTCATGTAAGCAGTGTCAGAAATTGTGCTTTGAGAGCGAACAAGATAAAGACATATGGCAAACAGTATTGTCGCCAATAGAAAAATAGCCATGTTGAGCTTCTTGTTACTGTACATGCCAAGCATAAAGGCCAGCATGATCATTGCCATACCTGCTCCCATATACAACGCCATATAGATACGCGTTTCACTAAACCATATATGTGATACTGCGTAAGTGTTGAGATACATCATGACAAACATAGCAATGGTTGAGGTGATGATCATTGCAGCAAATCTTGAGTATTTCATAAGTAATCCTTACATTGATAGTGTAAATATTTCCCACTGTTAGCCTATTATTCTCTACATGTGGTCATGTTCTCGAAAAAGTGCAAGTAATGAGCCAGTATCAATAAGAGTATTTGTAATACGATTGACTCAATTTCAGCTTATATCTAAAGTTTAAGTTTTGAACTTATGATAGACACAGGCTAAATTGGCTTTAGTTAACAATCTAATGGGAGAACTCAAAGCACTACAAGCTGAGCTTCAACAAATGGCAAGCTCGTGTACAAGTGAAGCGTGTGAAATAATTAAGTCACTTTATAGTTAGAATTGTCATTCATTTTCTATCCGTAGTGTACGAATTTCTATTTTTTATTACGTTCATGTACGAAATTTATTTAATATACTTTCGTTCATTTAATTGTTAAGGTGTGCGAAAGTTACAGGTTTCGTATATATGAAAGTTGGTTTTGCAAGAGTTTCAACTAAAGAACAAGATTTAAATGTTCAACTGTCCAAGTTGGACGCTCAGGGCTGTGAAAAAATATTCCAAGGCAAACAGTCTGGTGCTTCGATTCGAAATGAAGAAAAGCTTTAGGAACTCATCGACTTTATCAGGGAAGGTGATGAAGTTATTGTTACTCGCCTCGACCGTTTGGGACGGTCGTTAAAATCTATTCTTGAGGCAATTGAAAGCATCCATAAGAAAGGTGCTTGTTTGAATATTATCGACGGCTCTCTCAATACCAAAAATGATAATCCGTTTGCCACTGCCATGATCAACCTATGTGGAGTATTTGTGACTGTGCATAATGATTGAGATTGATCTCATTTTAGACTGAAAGGTTTTAAAGGGATGCCGCCAATCTCTCTTTTTATGAAAGTATGATTTTTTAATCATAATATCTGAGACTCAATCAGTTATATTACGATAATTTGATGCTATTTGCTAACGGCAGCTCCTCCGACATTGCGGACATTAGCATCAATGAATACCTTATGACTTCACTTAGCCAAAAGCGGAAGTTAGCTTTTGAGTTATTAACGAAAATTCAGAGTGTAAAGCAGACGTTGAAGAGTCAATAATAAACTTCAATTTAAACACTCTAGTGCATTAACGGCTGCAACTAATTTTGTCGTTCTAGAATTGGCGGAATTTTGCTGTTCCATATGAGAAGTAAACACACCAGTCACCATTCAATAGTTTGGCAAAACCTTGTGTGACTCATACTTGTGATACCGCTGACATGAATTTGTCAGCATTTCTTCCGTTTTTATCTGTCCACATTTAGGACATGCAATAGTCGATTAATGTTCTATATTCTGCCCGTATGCCTCTAACAGAGTTAACTATCTAGTGACTTAATGATCCCGCATGCTTCAATAGTATTGTTCGAACCACAAGCACTAGCCATCTGTTGTAATTCAGCTTTAAGCGCCCTTAATTCTTTCATGCGTTTATTCACTAGTGCAAGTTGCTGATCAATTAATGCATTAACGCTAGAGCAGCTTTCTTCTGGCTTATTTTTTAATTCGATAAGACGTTTAATATCATTGAGTGATATATCTAGGCTGCGACAATGTTTTACGAACTCCAATTGTTTAAGTGCTTTACTATCATACAGCCTGAAATTACCTTCTGAACGGTTTGGATTTAACAGTAATCCTTCTCTTTCATAATATCTAATCGTTTGTATTGAACAGCCCGATTTTTTAGACAATTCGCCTATTTTCATCAATTTCCCCCAGACATTTGACTCTATAGTTACTATAGAGTCTATAGTATAAGTATGCAACGAAAAGGATATATAAAAAATGACTGAGAAATATTTAAACAATACGAATATCGTTAATTTTGAACACAAAGATATCCAATCCTTGATCGATCAACGTAGGTGGAAAAACTTGGATAACTTCAACAAAATTGGTGCCGCTTATCAGTTTGTAAAAGATGAGATTTTCTTTGGTTATAATGAAAGCGATGATATTGCAGCAAGCGATGTGCTAGCAGATGGTTATGGACAATGTAATACTAAGGGTAATCTGTTAATGGCACTATTGCGTGGACTAGGCATTCAATGCCGATTTCATGGGTTTACCATAGACCAGCAACTACAAAAAGGTGCTATCCCAAGCTATGTATTTTGGTTAGCACCTAAATACATCATTCATAGTTGGGTAGAAGTTTACTTTGAAGGGCGTTGGATAAACTTAGAGGGCTTTATATTGGATGAGCAATACTTAAGCTCTCTACAGGAGAAATTTGACCAAGTAAAAGATGATTTTTGTGGTTATGGTGTTGCAACAAAGTGCTTTTCATCACCAGATACAGATTGGCGTGGAGAAAATACCTATATTCAAAAAGAAGGTATTCATGATGACTTTGGGCTTTATGATTCCCCTGATGAGTTCTATCTCGAAAAAGGGACTAACTTGTCGGGGTTCAAACGCTGGATATATCAACGCTTGATACGTCACTTGATTAATATGAATGTATCAAAACTAAGAAATAGAAAAGTACTAGAGGTACAAAATGCACAACCATAATCATAGTCATCAACATGGTAAAGATGACCGTATTGGTTGGGCATTTTTCCTTAATGTGACATTCACTATTATCGAATTTATAGGTGGTTGGCTCACTAACAGTACGGCGATAATGGCAGATGCAGTTCATGATTTGGGTGATAGCCTGTCTATAGGGTTTGCTTGGTTATTGAGTCGTTTTTCAAATAAAGAAGCATCAGATAGGTTTAGTTATGGTTATCGTAGACTTACTCTCTTTGGCGCATTGATAAACAGTATTGTTTTAATCATTGGCTCAATTTGGATTTTATTTGAAGCAATTCCAAGGCTGTCCAATCCTGAAATGCCTGTAGTCGAGGGGATGTTAGGGCTAGCGATACTCGGCGTTGCCGTTAACGGATATGCTGTATTAAAATTAAAAGCGGGTGAAACATTAAATGAGAAAGTGCTGACATGGCACCTTCTTGAAGATGTACTTGGATGGGTTGCCGTTCTTATAGTCTCTATCGTACTGTTGTTCGCTGAACTGCCGATATTAGATCCCCTTTTATCAATAGGGTTCACGCTGTTCATCTTGTTTAATGTTTTCAAAAACCTGAAATCAACACTCGTTTTATTTCTTCAAGCTGCACCCGATAAAGAGACTCAAAAGCGTATTAAACTATCACTAATGGAATTTCCTGAAGTTAATGGTATCCACCACATGCACTTTTGGTCACTAGATGGTGAAAGTCACGTTTTAACAGCGCACCTTGAGCTGAGTGACAACTTTGACGTTAAAGAATTAATTAGGCTTAAACAAGAAGTTGCAGCTAAATTATCTTCCTATCATTTATCGCATACAACGATAGAGTTTGAGTTTTTAAATGAAAATTGTCGGGATGAAGCGCAGTAAGCTTTATCAATAAAATGTTGGGCATACAATATAAAAAGCAGCTTAATTAGGCATAACCTAGTAATTAAGCTGCTTTTTTGTTTTTAAATTTCGTCAGATTGCTGTTTACTACTCTCAGCGCCATGCGCCCATTGATATAAAATAGGCAATACAAACAAAGTTAAAATTGTAGAAGATACAATACCGCCGATAACAACTGTTGCTAGTGGTCGTTGCACTTCTGCACCAATTCCAGTGTTTAACGCCATTGGAATAAAACCTAAACTTGCGACCAGTGCCGTCATTAAAATAGGTCTTAAACGAATGATGGCACCTTCAATGATCGCTACGTAAAGGTCGCCTTTTTCATGCCAAAGATCTCGAATAAAAGCCAACATAACCAAGCCATTTAATACGGCAACACCTGACAATGCTATGAAGCCGACACCTGCCGAAATAGATAAAGGCATGTCTCTTAAATAAAGAGAAATTACGCCCCCAGTTAATGCTAACGGTACACCACTGAAAATGATCAATGCATCTTTTAATGAACCAAATGCAATAACCAAAATACCTAAGATAACAATTAGTGTGATCGGCACAACTAAGCTTAATCTTTTACTCGCTGACTCTAGCTGTTCAAAGGTTCCGCCATAATCAAGCCAGTATCCTGCTGGAATTTCTCCTTCCTGATTAATTTTAGCTTTCACTTCTTTGACAAAACCGCCTAAATCTCTACCACGAACATTGACGGTAACCACAACTCTTCTTTTACCTCTCTCACGGCTAATTTGAGCAGGTAAAGACTCAGATTTAAGCTCTGCAACTTCTTCAAGTGGCACATAGTTACCATTCTCAAGTGGAAGCGGCAGATGCTTCAAGCTATCGATATCCGTTCTTATTTGCTCCGGTAGACGAACAACTAACTCAAATCGTCTGTCTCCTTCATAAATGATCCCCGCAGATTCACCGCCAATTGCAGTAGCAACCCAGTCTTGCAGTTCGGTAACGCTCAAACCATACCTACCAAGCGCTTCTCGTTTAGGAATTACTGATAAAGATGGAACACCTGTGACCTGTTCCATTCGGGCATCAGCAGCACCGTCCACGGTTTTCACTATATTTAGAATATCTTTTGCGGTGAGTAATAACCGATCCAAATCATCACCAAATATTTTGATGCCGACATCAGCTCTAACGCCAGAAATCAATTCATTGAAACGCATTTGAATAGGCTGAGTGAATTCATAGTTGTTGCCCGGAATGTTTTTCAGTACCTCTTCCATTTCTTCAACTAATTCACTCTTTGGCTTTGAAGGTTCGGCCCAATCTTTACGTGGTTTTAAAATAACAAAGATATCAGCAATACTCGGTGGCATTGGGTCAGTTGCTACTTCTGGTGTGCCGATGCGCGAGAATACTTTATCAACTTCAGGAAACGCTTTAATACGTTGCTCAAGTACTTCTTGCATTTCTACTGATTGCTCTAGGCCAGTCGATGGAATTCTTAATGCCTGTAGTGCAATATCACCTTCATTTAATTGAGGAACAAATTCTGTCCCAAGCGTAGTTGCTAACCAAAGGCTATACCCCATTAACAGCGTTGAGAATGAAACAATAATCCAACGAAATTTCATCGCCATTTTTAACAATGGTTCATAAATAGACTTGGTTGAACGAATAACTACACTTTCTTTTTCGCTGATTTTACCTTTCATAAACACAGCTACAGCAGCAGGAACTATTGTAACTGAAAGGATCATTGCGGAAATTAACGCCATAACGACAGTTGCCGCCATAGGGTGGAACATTTTCCCTTCAACGCCAGTTAGCGTGAAAATGGGGATGTAAACAACAGTGATAATTGCCACACCAAACAAGCTTGGACGTATCACTTCTGAAGTGGCTTCAAAAACGGTATTTAGGCGTTCTCTTAAGTCTTGCCTATGACCGTTGTGTTGGGCCTGTGCTAACCTACGGACAGAGTTTTCAACGATGATTACAGCCCCGTCCACTATCAAGCCAAAGTCCAATGCGCCGAGACTCATTAAATTGGCAGATACTCCTGCTTGCACCATACCTGTGATTGTCATTAACATGGAAATAGGGATAACAGCAGCGGTAATGAGAGCTGCACGTAAATTTCCAAGTAGAATAAATAACACAACAATAACTAAAAGCGCACCTTCAACGAGGTTTTTGGTAACGGTTGCAATCGCTTTATCTACTAACGTTGTTCTGTCGTAAACAGGCTCTGCGGTAATGCCCTTTGGCAGAGATTTTTGTATTTCGCTGAGCTTATGTTCCACTTCTAAAGCAACGGTGCGAGAATTCTCACCAATCAGCATCATGGTTGTACCAAGCACCGTCTCAATGCCATTACGAGTAGCAGCCCCTGTTCTAAGTTCTTTGCCTATAGCAACATTGGCAACATCACTTATTTTTACAGGAATACCATCGTTCTTTTTGATGATGACATTGAGGATCTCATCTATTGTCGCTAGTTGCCCAATGGAGCGTACTAAAACTTGCTGTCCGTTTTGTTCGATATAACCTGCGCCACGGTTGTCATTGTTTTTACGTAATGCATCAGATATTTCTTCAAAGGTTACCTGATGAAAAAGTAATTTTTCGGGTTTAGGCGTTATGTGATATTGCTTGTTGTAGCCGCCGATACTGTTGACCTCAATGACGCCTTTAACTTGAGCCAATTGCGGTTTAATGATCCAGTCTTGTATTTCTCTTAAGGCAATAGCGGTATAAGGCTCTCCATTAGGCATTTTAGCGTCAGGAGAAGCTTGTACGGTATACATAAATATTTCGCCAAGCCCTGTCGAAATAGGACCCATTTCTGGCTCTAAGCCAGAGGGAATAACGCCTTTTATCGCAGCTAATCTTGCATTGATTAAGTTGCGAGCAAAATAAATATCGGTTCCCTCTTCAAAGATAACGGTTACTTGAGATAATCCATATCTTGACAGGGAGCGGGTGTGAGACAGCTTTGGCAATCCGGCTAAGGCGGTTTCTACAGGAAAGGTCACCCTTTGTTCCGCTTCCAAAGGTGAATAACCGGGGGCAGAAGTGTTTATTTGTACCTGCACGTTTGTTATATCTGGAACAGCATCAATGGGAAGTTTTTGATAACTCCACATGCCAACGCCGATGATTACCATCAGCAGACTTAATACTAAATAGCGTCTATTTATTGCAAGACGCAAAATTGATTCAATCATATTGCGTCTCCTAATCGTCGTCTTCTACTTCAGATTTCAAAATATCCGCTTTTATCAGATAACTGTTTTTGTTTACATATTCAGCGTCTTTACTGAGGCCATCAATGACCTCGATATAGTTTTTGTCTGAACGTCCGAGCACAAGTGGCGCAAACTCGTACTCTTCATCTTCTTTTACAAAGACACCAAATTGTCCTCCCAGTTCTTGTATCGCAACTTTCTCGACGGCTAAATCCACCTCAAATCGGTTTATCTTTACGCTGCCCATTAATAATTGGCCTGAGGTTAGGTTTAGCTCAGTGTTATTTAAACGTACACGTGCTAAAACATAAGACTGATCTTTAGCTGGAATTATATTGGTGATGGTTGAGTTGAATGCCTGTTCACCATGCTCAATATCAACAGGTTGACCGACTTTGATTTGATTATATTGGCTGGTAAACACCTTAAATTCAGCCCACAAGGTGTCAAAATTGACGATTTCAAACAAGCTAGTGTTTTGCGTGATACCGCCAATATTTCCATTTCGCTGTAAAACAGTCCCAGAAACAGGGGATGTTATTTTATAGGTATTTAAGCTTTCATTAGATTCAATAACGGCTAATAGATCTCCTTTTTTTACCTTATCACCAACAGTGGAGTTAATTGTCTTTATAACGCCGTTATATCTAGCGCCAACTTGAAATAATTGTTCAGCGCCTATCGTCGTAGCGCCGTATACAGGGATAGTTTGGTTCAACGTTTTTGAAGCTAAATAGGCTGTTTCAACACCAAGCCTTTTTGCCATGTTATTGTTTATTTTGCTAATGCCTTCTTCGCCTTCATGTTCATCTTCACTAGCGATAACACTTTGAATGGGTGATAGATACCCAATAAAAATCAATAGTGCGAGTAAATAGTTTTTCATTTTGAATTCCTAAACGATTCAGTTAATAACTGAATCAATAAATTGTTATTAAACTTAAAGTGATGTTTATTTAGAGTGACAGCGCTTCGTTTGTTAGTTTTTCTATCTCTGCGCCATAAATTAGGGCAGCAGATGCCGCATCAATGAGGGTTCGCCGAGCATTTAACAGCTCTTGTCTAGCCGATACATAATCAAGATATCCATATCGACCTTTTTGATAGGCGTCTTGAGTATCTTCCAGTGCATCTTCAAGCATTGGGATAACCGACTGCTTTAATGAATTAGCTGTTAATATGGCTTGTTTTCTATTGGAGTATGCTCGTAGTAAGTGATTTCTAAACCTCAACTTAGTCGCCTCTTTCTCTATGGCAACTTGGTCACGCTCTGCTAGCGCACTAGCGATTGCACCAGAATTTCGCTTTTCAGCAAACAAAGGTAAGCTAAAGCCAGCGACCAGTGCCGTATCATTGGCTTCTTGAGAGCGCCTAACACCAACAGACCATTTGATATTGGCCGTTGACTCTGTTTTAGCCAACTGTAATTCGGCCTCTTTTAGTCGCTGCTCACTTGCATAAACTTGAATAGCAGGGTTTTTCTCTAATTTCGCAAAGAGACTACTAAAATCACTATCATTGCCAAACTGAAACAGATCTCCAGTTACTCTAGAGAATGACACTGATGTTTCTCCCCAGTAAGCTGATAAAGAAAGCTTTAGATATTCCAAGCGCTTTTGTTCAGATTGAAGGGTGAGGTTAGCCTGAGCAATAACTGCTTTTGAACGTTTCACTTCAGCCTCAGGAGTAGCACCTGCGCGGTTACGCTGAGATACAATCTCTAACGTTTCTTGTGCTAAGCTCAATGCATTATCTGCCAATATCACTCTTTGTTGGGCTGCAAGTACTTCCACGTACTTCTCAGTGACTTGAGCCATTAAATTAAGCGCAGAGACTTCTTTCTCAGCATTGAGTAGTGCTCTTGATTTTGAAACAAGTCCAATCCGCGCTGAGCGTTTATCTCCCATTTCGATAACCGAAGATAGAGCGACTGTTAATTCAGCACTGTCGAATGCATTAAATTCACCTGAGCCTGCAAAGTTCTCAGCTTCAACTTCTAGTTCATAAGCGGGATTTAAACTTGCTGTTTGTTCTTGTCCTGTTAATGCGGTTTGTTTGAAATCAAATATTTTGAGTTCAGGATTTTGTTTAAGCGTCCACTGAATTGCCTCTTGAAGATTTAACTGCTTTTCAAAGGCATAAACATTAAATGTAAAAAGTGACAACGCGAGAAACGCGATATATTTAAGCTGAGGTGTTACACACCTCAAAATTGCTATCTTGCGATGCTCACAGGTATTAAGTGCCATGTATACTTTCCTATAAATTTATATGTGATATTTAGGTCATTAACATTTGACCTTTCTTAATTTTCTATAAAATTTAGGCGTATTTAGGTGGGCGGAATGGCACCGACATATAGCCTTTTAGCTCAGGAGAAACTAAGGCGTAGGTAAGGAAATATTCTATTTTTTGTAAAATATTACAAGAATAATCTGCATTTAAAAATAAGTGACAACAGCAACAAAAATTACAATTATCAATTAAAGTTTGGCTATTACTCACCTCAAATAAATTGGAGGTTTCTGGAGATTCTAGCGGGGTAATAGACTCAGTTAGTGATGTATTAAAAGAACTTTCAATTAAGTTTACTTCAAGCTCTTCTAGCGAAAAAAACACAGATTGCACCGCGATTAAAATCATTATCACGTATGATATATATGGTTTAAAATATGACGGACGCATTAGGTTCATTGTTATCTAGTTCGCTTCAATCAGTCTGATAGTTCCCAAAGTCGTTGGGACTATGTTTAAATCTGAAACATGAGTAAACCCTGATTCAACCTCTAAAGAAGGAAGGACTCCATCTACATTATCTTTTGTAGTTTCAAAACCATCTAATAACTGAACGACAAAGAACAATATCCGTTGAAATATTGAAGTCGGCTTTCCCCAGTCAGCAATTAATAAAATGCCACCCGGTTTAAGTACCCGACGAATTTCAGTTAATGTCGCACGCTTAGTTGAACGGCTTAAGTGATGAAAAAACAAACTTGAAACTACGATATCAAAGGAATTATCACTAAAAGGCATTTCTTGTCCAAAGCCCTGTCTAAAAGAAATATTAAGATCCTTGCCTATAACTTTTTTCTGTGAAATATCTAAAGCGGTTTGGTCTGCATCTAAGCCTATTACGGTATATTTAGGTGATTTTTCAGCTATTAATTTTGTTAGCGTTCCGGTTCCACATCCAACATCAAGTAGGTTGTTTCCTTTGACGTTGGCAACTTTATCTACAATCAGTTTTTTAAAAAATGCTTCTCTCGTGGTGATAGCAACGAGGCTGTCATAAAAATTAGTTAACCAATGAAATCGTAATGGCGGAATGTAGGCATTGTTTTTCATAACTTCATTTCCCTTTAGCCGTTTGAAGCAGACTTAAACTAGCTATAAAGATGCTATTAATGGTTTTAAAATTTAAATAAATAGCCATGATGAATTTGTTTAATACTTTAGCTGTAAGATACGGCGAGCACCGTTTAAAACTACAACAGCAATAATCAAACCAATCACTAAATCTGGATAACGGCTGCTTGTTACTGTAACTAAAAAGCCAGCTAAGATTACCCCAACATTTGCAATAACGTCATTTGCGGAAAAAATCCAGCTTGCTTTCATATGAGCGCCGTCTTCTTTATTACCAAATATTAAAAATAGACAAGCAATGTTAGCGATTAGTGCTATTCCACCAAATATCATCATTAAAGAAGAGATCGGTTCACTACCGTAAACAAAGCGTCTTACGACTTCGCTCAAAGCACTTAGCGCTAGAATAACTTGAAGCACACCAGATATATGTGCCGCTCTAAGTTTCATGCTGATACTTTTACCTACCGAATAAATAGCCAAACCATACACAGCAGCATCAGCAAACATATCTAATGAGTCTGCAATTAGGCCAGCAGACTGTGCAATCAACCCAGCAATTACTTCTATAAAAAACATGACTCCATTAATGGCTAACAACCATTTTAGGGTTGATGCTTCTTTCATCTCATTTTTTTGGGCTAGATCTTTTGCTTTTGCAGCTTCGGTGCTGCAACTTTCTTTAGTTGATGCCAACTCTGCACCGAGATTGAGTTGTTGTAATTTTTTTGTTATCTCATCTAAATTTTCATCATGAAAAACCTTGACTAAACGGCTAGGAATATCAAATTGCAACCCAACTGAAGGCTCAATTGAGTCAAGTGCTAACCTAATCAATCTCTCTTCTGAAGGACAGTCCATTTGAGGTACTTTAAATGTACTGACAAACGCGCCACTATAGTTATCTAATTGTGTATCAATTTTTACATCTTCATTGGTAGAAGATGATTGACACTGACCACTACATTTTTCTGACATATTTAACATTCCGTAATAATATTAAAATAAGTATAAAATCTATAGTGGCTATAGAGTCAAATAAAAATTATTCAATATGAAAAGTTTGGGAAGTAACTCAAATAGCTATTCCAAGAAAATAATTGTTGGGGGGTAGTGACAGCAAACACTGCTAACATTATTTGGACTGCCCGTTTTATACCGATGTTTATCAAAGATAAAAAATAGAAGAGCTATCTAGATAGAATAAATTAACCGATGATCCTAATTCCACATTAAAGTCGCGTTGGTGTGTTACTAATTGTACAGAGGATCTAAAACAAGATTTAAATTTAAAAGTAAGAGCAACGACTATATTGTTGGAACACTTGTCATGAGATACGCTAAGCCTAATGTCCGGTTTCGTATCAAAGTGAATTTTAGCTGAAGTAATTTTGTACCATCGTTTACGACTGCTTCAGGCTCAAATCTGACGAAGATTTCCTAGTACTCACCCAATCTGGCTTGATGAGAAATAATCTCAAACATTATGCGTAGCCACATATTCGCTCAACTTGAGCGGGATCTTATAAAAGCCAGAACCACAGAAGGTCGTGAAGAGGCTAAAGCTAAAGGCAAACACATGGGCAGATTGCCTGCTTTATCAGACAAACAAGCGAAAGAATTATATAAAGATAAATTAAATGGTGAATCGATCTCTGCATTAGCGAAGAAATATTCTGTTAGCCGCCCCACGGTTCACCGAACTATTGAAAGAATGGAACAAAAGAAATAATAAATAAAAGGAGACGTTATGTGGTCTGATAAAGAATCAAAAATTGATTTCTTAAATTTTAATGAAACGGCTGAGTCAATAAAAGATCTTATAACAGAAAAGGAGTTAATGCCTATTAGTATAGGCGTTTTTGGTGATTGGGGCGCTGGAAAATCGACGATTCTTGAACTTACTAAGGCTTCTCTGGAAAGTGATGAACAAGAATATATCCAAGTACATTTCGATGCATGGACTTTCCAAGGGTATGATGACGCTAAAGCGGCGTTACTAGAAACAATTGCATCTACTTTAGTTAAAAAAGCAGCAGACGATAAAAATCTCAGTGCAAAAGCAAAAGAGTTTGCTGGACGAATAGATAAGATCAGACTGATGGGATTGCTAATGGATGGTGGTGCAGCATTAGCTGGTATACCAACTATGGGTGGTATACAGAAGATCATGGGACTATTCAGTGGTGGTGACGATGGTGAACTGGATGTTGATGATGTAAAAGGTGCTGTCGATGGCGCTAAGGATGTCGCGAAGAAAAACAAAGGTTTGATCAAAGATAATAAATCATTTTCACCTCCTAAAGAAATTAAAGAATTCCGAAAAGCATATTCTGATCTGTTAAAGGAGTTTGATAAGCCACTTATTGTCTATGTCGATAATTTAGATCGCTGCTCTCCATTTAATGCTATTTCGACCCTTGAGGCGATCAGGTTATTTCTATTTTTACCCAATACTGCATTTGTTATTGCCGCCGATGAGGACATGATCCGCTTGGCAGTGCCTGAGTATCACAAAGGTGCATCTCAACGACATCAAACTGATTATTTAGACAAGCTTATTCAAATTCCTGTGCATGTACCAAGACCCGGCGTTCTGGAGATAAGGGCATATTTAATGATGCTTACTGCTCAAGATCACGGCGTTACCGATGCGCAATTAGAAACGATAAGATGTGCCCTTGAAGAGTCATTAAGGCTGTCGTGGAAACAACCACAAATTACCGTTGACGAGCTACTTCAAGATCACGAGATTGAAAAGCATTCCGAACTCAGAAGTAAATTTGTGGTTGCTGAACAGTTAGCTCCACTATTAGCTGAATCCACAAACATTAACGGCAACCCTCGCATAGTTAAGCGATTACTCAATCAGGTTAAGATGAGAAAGAAAACCGCTCATCGCAGAGGAATGCAGCTTGATGAAAAAACTATCACTAAGCTGGTAATTTTTGAGAGGTGCTTAGGCACTCAGGCTACCAACAAGCTTTATGAATTAATTGATAAGGAAAACGGATATCCAAAAGTATTAGCGGATCTTGAAAATTCAGAAGTCGAATTTGACGAAATTAATTTACCTGAAGAGTGGAAACTCGACCTAGCTTTTATTGATAAATGGTCGAAATTACCTCCCATGTTCACTGAAATGGATTTGACACCAGCGGCATATCTGAGCAGAGAAAGCATTCCAATGGGGGCTGTTAATTCGGTAATGTCTGGAGCCGCTCAAAAACTCGTAGAAGAATTAATGAAGCAAAAGGTAAGGGTCAGTGGCGTTAACTCTACTGCGATTACCACAACTCCGAAGGAAGAATACATGTCAGTCATGGATGGTTTGATTGAAAACTTTAAGTTGATTGGTGATTGGACCGAAAGACCAACAGGCATTTATGGGGCTGTGTTACTTGCCAAGCAGGATGATAAATGTAGCTTAAGTCTTCTTACATTTTTAAAAAGCTTGCCCCGCCAAAGATGGCTTAATCCAATTTTAAAAGAACTAGAGGGAACTAAGTAATATGGGTACGTCCGCATCGTCAACAGGACCAAATAATAAGAGTCCACTTATTCCATCTTGGGCAGAGCAAGGAGATCCTGTCACAATAGAACCTGCATCAGGTACTGATGGGGATGAGCAAGCTGGCTCTGATAATAATCAAGCTGATGATCAGAATGACAATAGCAATGATATTGACAATGACAAGGTTCAACAAGAAATCGGTGGTTCACCTACAGCAACACCGCCTCCAAATAGGTTTGCCAGTGCCAGAAGAGCATTTGGTAAATATGCGCAAACAGGTGGCTCAACCTCAGATCTAAGGCGTTCATTAAAAAGTTACTCTAGAAAAGGCTCTGGCGGAGGTAAAAGCACAAGCAGGAGACTATCAAGCGGCATAACTGCTGGTTCTGGATTGCTTGGTGTCATGCGTGGCGACACCGTAACGGTTAATAATCAAAGCTTATCATTAGGTGATCTAACTGGGCTATCGACTGATCAAGCAATCGACAAAATTGCTAGCCATTTAGCGCCTGATAATGCCGATTCGGATGCTGTAAGAGTTGCGTTGGATTACGCACTAGAAGAAGCACTCCCCGATACAGAAGAATTTGACCCAAACAGTTTTACTGACGAAGTTATCCAAGAAGCCATAGGCTGTTATTTAACAGACCTTATTTTTCAGGATGTGGTTGAAGGCATGGGCAGAGCTTGGTTTCATGTTGAGCCAGCAAGCAAGCATCATCAAATGGAAGTTGAATTAAGGGAACTAATAAAAGTGATTACACAAGAGCAGTTAGACAAAGTAACTAATGGCAACCCCAGTACTATTAGCAAAGAAAATATTACTAAAATTCAAGCCGATGCTATTGCTATGACGGTTGATGAATGGGAGAGCTTTAATGACTAATTTTTACTTTAACCATGACCCTGCTAACTTGCCTGACTTTTCTGATGATTGTCATCCTGTCCAAATGTTTCATACGCATCAAAATGACATCACTAAGCACAGCTTGGTGTCAAAACAACTACTACAAACAGTTCGTGATTTAGGATTGAATGTAGATGCTGATTCAATAGATCTGATAACAATTGCTACCGCCGTTACCGCTGCTGATACATTTGAATTAAGGGATAATGCAGAAAATGCATGGGCTAGAAAAATGCATTTGCATGTTCCTGTAACTGATGAGGATATGTGGAATTTTGTAGAACCTGAACTGAGTTCTTTGCTCAACTTTCTTACAGGCGATCAATGGCTGTTTACTTTTGAAAAAACAACTATGCCGATGCCGACTCCTAAAACAAGTGAGCAAGCGAAAGCAAAAGCAAAATCATTAATTGGACTCAACTCTGTTTGCCTTTTTTCTGGTGGTCTTGATAGCGCAGTTGGTGCAATTGATATTTTGAACGGAGAATCAGATTTAAAGCCTCTCTTGGTTAGTCACGCTTATCGTGGTGATGGCGCTAAGCAAGAAGACATTAAGCAATTATTATCCCCGCCATTCGGCGAATTGTCCTATTCAATGTCTCCCCATATTATTAAGCACTTAGAAGGTAAAACTGACATTAGTATGAGGGGAAGAAGCTTTAACTTCCTAGCTATGGCGGTACTTGGTATATCAGCCTTAAGAAATGCTAATTGCGATAGCAGTATTGAAACTATTGTCGTCCCAGAGAATGGCTATATTTCTATAAATCCGCCGCTTACCAGAAGACGGATTGGTAGCCATAGCACTAGAACTACTCATCCTAATTTTCTAAGCAGGCTTGAATCTTTGCTTAGAGACACTGGGTTTCATGTCAAATTTGTAAACCCCTATCAATTCAAAACTAAAGGTGAAATGTTAGCGGAATGTGTTGATCAAGACGCAATTAGAAAAGCAGTTCCCCTAAGTGTTTCATGCAGTCATTGGCACAGAGAACATAAACAGTGTGGGCATTGTGTACCTTGCCTTATTCGAAGAGCGTCAGTTTTTCATGCTGGTTTTACACAAGATGCGCCATACAAGACAAAGCGGTTGAGAGATCTTATCAAAGAAAAAGATACTCGCGATGATCTCCAAGCGGTTCAAACTGCCATTATTAGATTGAAACAATCCGATAACTATCGTTCTTGGCTTCGAAGTTCAGGGCCAATACCACAAGAAAAAGATATACGAGAAAAATTAGAATCAACTATTAAGCGAGGATTGGCAGAGGTTGAATTATTTCTCCAAGCGGATAAATCGTCATGATGGATCTTCATTGCCACGTTGATTTATATCCAGATCATCAAGAGGTATTGAACGACATAAAAAGCAGTAATTATTACGTGCTATCAGTAACTACGGTGCCTTCAGCTTTTGAAGGTACTGTCCAGTTAACAAGTGGCATAAAACACTGTAAGACGGCCTTGGGGCTTCACCCTCAACTTGCTCATCTAAGAAAAAATGAATTAGCACTATTCGATAAGCTAGTTGATAGAACTAGATATATTGGAGAAATTGGACTGGATGGCTCAAAAGGTTACGCTGATTACTTTGATGATCAATTAGAGGTTTTCACGCATATTCTAAAAAAATGTGAAGGCTTTGATGACAAAATACTAACTATCCATAGTCTTAACGCGACTGGTGAAGTTCTTGAACAACTTAAGTTACATCCCAATGCTGGTACTTCTATTCTTCATTGGTTTTTAGGTACTAAGAAGCAAGTTCTAGAAGCCGTCGAGCTAGGCTGTTTCTTCTCTATTGGGCCAGCCATGCTAACTTCAGCCAGAGCTAAAAAAGTAATATCGTGGATACCTCAAGATAGAGTTCTACTCGAAACTGATGGACCTTTCGCCAAAGTGGCGGGGAATATTCTGTTTCCTTCAAGTGTTGGCACTGTTACTGAATATCTGGCTGAAATTTGGTGTAAAAATAAGGCTTTGATAATAGAAAAATTGTCAGTAAATCTTAGGTGTTTAACATCAGTCAAGTAACTAATTATACGTCACGTAATCTTATAACAATTTTATTCAGGTTTAATCGGTTTGTTTGAAGTATTTGTATTAGCTATAGCACTCAGTATGGACGCGTTTGCAGTATCCATAGGCTTAGGTTCTAAAAAAGTAGTAAATGCTGAAAAGCTCTTTATTAAAGCCGCTGCTTATTTTGGTTTTTTCCAAGGCTTTATGCCTCTTTTAGGCTATTACAGCGGTAAAGGTTTATCATCTTGGATTGAAGATTATGCACCTTGGATAGCTTTTATTTTGCTAGTATTTATCGGTGGCAAAATGATTTATGAGTCCCAATCTGAAGGAATTGAAGAAGATATTGCTAATGTTACTCATCGTGTGCTATTTGTTCTTGCTATTGCCACCAGTATTGATGCAATGGCGGCAGGTTATGCAATCACATTGCTTGAGGTAGATATAGCCGTAGCTTGCTTGATAATAGGCGTCACGACGTTTGCCTTTAGCTGGATTGGTGTGAATATCGGCGAAAGAAGTGGCGTATGGCTGGAATCTAAAGCTGAACTATTTGGTGGTTTAGTGTTAATCGCAATCGCATTTAAGATATTACTTGGTTGACACAGAACCACCGAATACTAGGCTACTTACCTGAGCAACATGCATTGCCTTCTTGAATAGGAGGACACTTAACTGTTCCATAAGAGCAATAAACGCAACAATCACCTTTTAACGGTTTAAGTAGTGCTTTACAGCTTTCGCATTCGTAATACCATTGGCAAGCGTTTGTAGGCATGGTTTCAACTTTGCTAAATCCACATTCAGGGCAAGTGATTTTAGATTCTAGTTCTATACCTTGCATACTGGTTCCTTAATGGGCTTAACAATATCTAAAATAGACATTACGACCATCCAAATGATCCCAAAGTAAAATAAGTAAGTGCTCCAGTCGTATTGCCATAAAGGATAAAGGGTCAGCAATACTGCAATTGGGCCAATGACACTTAAAACGCCTCTCAATGAATCTCGATGTTGATACCAATTATAGAAATTAACTAACAACGCTAGTGAAGCAAATAATGGCAATAAGGTGTTCACCGCTATCCCTTCAAAATGTGAAAGAAAACCTAACCCAAGAGCAGATGCCAATGAGCCGAGTGCAGGAAAACATGCTGTGCAGCTAAGGGCGGCTAGCCAAACGCCACCAGAACCTACTTTATCTAGAATTTTATTGATCATAACTATCTACCTCAATTTTTAAGGTAGTATAAACTCCGTACATAAGTACGGGGTCAATAGCTATTTAAGTGAATTTATTACCGGGCAGGATTGAGGGTCTTGATTGGCCTTGCAAGAATCTGTCATATCTTGAATTACTTTCTCTAATCGCTGTAAATCAGCAATTTTATTACGAATGAGATTAAGTTTTTGCAACCCCATCGACTCAATATCAGCGCAACTGTCACTTAGTGACATAAGCGATTCAATTTCTTTCAGCGTAT
>NZ_BADU01000036.1:0-11216 GCF_000239875.1 Pseudoalteromonas sp. BSi20311
GTGCAGCAGTTAAAAAGCTGCATGATGAAACGCAACAAGTTGCCACCGCCATGACGCAAATGAATGCAACAATTCAAGACGTTGCAAATAGCGCAGAAAATGCCGCCAGTTCAGCAAGTGATTCAAATAATAATGCTAAAGCCGGTGAAAGCATGGTGAACGAAACAGTTCACGCGGTTGATAACCTTACTAAAGAAATTAATCAATCAGCCTCTGCAATTGAAAAGCTACAAGCCGACAGCGAAAATATAAGTACCATATTAGATGTTATCAAAGGCGTATCTGAACAAACAAACTTATTGGCATTGAATGCCGCCATTGAAGCCGCAAGAGCGGGTGAGCAAGGCCGAGGTTTTGCAGTCGTTGCTGATGAAGTAAGAACCTTAGCACAACGAACTAAAGAGTCGGCCGCCAACATAGAACAAATGATCGATAAGTTTCAATCCGGAATATTAACCGCCATTGAGGTAATGACCAAAAGCCAACAACAAACAGACTTAGTTGTTGAAAAAGTGAGTAAAACAGGTGAAACCCTGCGAACAATCAATGACTACAGCAGCGCAATTAATGATATGAACGCGCAAATAGCCTCAGCCGCTGAGCAACAGGCCGTGGTTGCAGATGAGATCAGCCGCAACGTTGTTAATATTAAACAAGTAACAGAGCAATCATCAGCTGCAACTGAGCAAACATCAACAGCAAGTAACGAAATGGCAATACTAGGCAATAACTTATTAAAATTGGTACAACAGTTTAAAGTGTAAGTACTGGGCTTCTCATGCTTTCAAGCTGAGTAGTGTTCGAAAGCTAATTTAGCAGTACAAAGCACTAAAAGCATAGGTAATAAAAGGAGCTCAAATTGCAGGCATGAATGACTTGTGGTCACCTGCAAACGAGCCCTTTTGGCTGCTGCCGGTGAAGAGGTAAAAACTTACACAAGGTTTTCCTCTCTTAAATTAAACTTTTAATTAGATTAGCTGCCCAACAAAATTAACACTATTATGGGCCAAAATAGGAAATACCAAACTTCCTGTACGCTCTCTTAGCCAAAGATAAACACGCCGACTTGACCGTAACCTTCTAATGGGTGACCATTTGGTTTTTATGGGTACATAGTTAAAAAATTCCATTAGCCGTTACGGATATGACTGTATTGATAACAATACTGACTATATAAGCCCCTACAAAAAGCATAGCGAATACTGAAACGGCTCCACCTCCTGTATATCCGGCTTTAGCTTTTTCTACCATTAAAACATAGATGCTCAGCCCTATACTCACCTTAAACCACAGCCAGTAATCGTTACTAAATAACGGTATTGCTGCAAAAGCAACAATCGGTACTAGTATTTTACCTTCTTCGTTTTTGTGTAAAAAATAAAAAGCCATAACAGCAATATATAAAAATGGCGTTACATCACTCTTATAAACAACTTCCTTATAAATATAAAATTAAAATAAATAAATTTTAACTATTGTACTTATTAATCAGTACTAAGCACTTAATAACGTCATTAATTGTGTTTACTTTTTAGCTGTGCAATATTAACTCACTATAAAGCGCAAGGAACGCCAGCTCATTAGCGAACTTGATATAAAAATTAAAGGATGAACATGATAAAGCCATTTTACACGAGCTGCTTATTAGCTCTTACTCTATTAATACCCAACCAAGCTAAAGCAGAGCCTACAGCTTTACAGTACCAGCAAATCCTTAATGATACCCTTTCAGCCAGTGAGCCTGGTGTGTCGGTGATAATAAGTAAAAATGAAAAAACTGTTTTTAAAGGAACCCGAGGGCTTGCCAACCTTGAACACAACATTCCACTTACCAATCAAAGTGTTTTACGATTAGGCTCTATTTCAAAACAGTTTACCGCTGCTGCAATTATGATGCTGCAAGAGCAAGGTAAATTATTAACCTCTGACAATATTCATAAGTATGTTCCAAGCTTTCCTACTGAGGGTAACCTCGTCACAATAGAAAACTTACTGACCCACACATCGGGAATAGCAAATTATACCGATGACGACGACCTATTCGATAAAGAAATACAAGTACCTGCAAGCGTTGACGACACGCTAGCGCGTTTTGCCAAGCACCCTATGGTTTTTAAACCAGGCGAAGCAATGGCTTATTCAAATACAGGTTATTCACTACTTGGTAAAATAGTTGAAGTAGCAAGTGGGCAATCTTATAAAGAGTTCGTTGAACAAAATATTTTTAAAAAACTGGGGATGACACAAAGTAGCTACGAAGGGCAAGAGCTTATTCCTCACCGCGCAGCTGGATATGAACAAACAGCGCAAGGCTTTATAAACACAAGTTATATTAATATGGATTGGCCCTATGCCGCAGGGGCCCTTATATCTACTCCAACTGACTTAAATATTTGGTTTAGTGCATTATCGTCTGGCAAGCTTATTAGTAAAGCAAGTTATGAGAAGATGGTCAGCCCTTTTAAACTCAACAACGGCAGCTTTTCATCCTATGGTTACGGCCTAATTGTTAAGCCTTTTAATGACTATACGGTAATTAAGCACACCGGTGGAATAAATGGCTTTTTAGCACATGCACGCTATATACCCGAACAAAAACTATACGTAGCCGTACTCGCTAATTCAAACCATATAAACCCTATTTTTATAAACGAAAAACTCACAGCTAAAGTACTAGGTATAGAACTACCAAAATTTAAAAGCGTAAATGTAACAGCGGAGCAACTATCACCCGTTTTAGGCGATTACCGTATTAATAAAAATACTTCTCGCAGCCTAATTTATGAAAATGATGTTTTATATTCTCAGCGCACTGGTGGAAATAAAATAAAGCTAATCCCCATGTCTAAAAATAGTTTTTATTACCCTAATTCAAATAACTATTTAGTCATTGAAAAAAACAGCCAAGGGAAATTAATAATGAAATATTTTAGTGGGTTATCAACCACGCCGAGTGAGGCAATTAAAATTTAAGATAATTATAATGACACCCATTCTGATTTATCTATTTTTAATGTCTGAAGTCAAGATTTGACCCCCTTTGGTTCGAATTTAAATAATAAGAACACTTAGCTTTTGAATAAAAAGATCAAGAAAGCACAGCAACCTGCTTGACCGGAACTTTCTAATGGGTGGCCAAGCCAACTATGCCACTACAATATACTTATGGCTAGATTAATTTAGCAACTTCTTTATACATCATTCACTTTAAAAATAACTAAAGAACAAAAATATGATTTTAAAAGAATCTTACCAAGTCCAGAGACCGGCCAGCGGCAGTCCCTCTTTGACTGCTGTCGCCAGCGCGACAAAATCTTGAATAAGGTTTTTAATTATAGATACCTTGTTTGTTTTTACTCTTTATGAGTTAATTACTAAAACGTGTTTTTATTAAAATATATTGACGGAGCGATCTCTTATGGCTAGTATTGTCAACAACACGCCCGCCAAGCCTCTTTTGAATGCTCAAATTGCGCGGGCTTTTTTATGTCTGCTTATTACTAATATTAAGAAGGCATAATGACTCAATTCAATAAACCAGCCATCACTGTAAACGAACAAATAACCCTTTTACAAAGTCGCGGTCTACATATTCTACAGCCTGACCGAGCAGAAAAATACTTAGAAGTAATCAGCTTTTTTCGCCTTAGTGCGTATATGCGACCTTTCCAACAACCTAAAGAAAGACAAGAAATTGAACACCAATTCAAAGACGGGGTTGAGTTTAAAAAAATAGTTGATCTGTATGCTTTTGATAGGGAGCTAAGGCTTCTTATTATGGATGCTGTAGAGAGAGTTGAAGTAGCCATCAGAGCCACTCTTAATAATGTGATGGGCATAAAGTATCAAACTGAGACTGATGAGTGCAGTGGCTCTCACTGGTACTTAAATGAAAGTCTATTCAAAAGAACTTACCAGCATAAACGCTTACTAAAAGAAGTTGAGGATAAGCAAACAAAAGAATTTAATGCTCTCCAAAGAGATATTAAGAAAATTGAACGTAACTCAGCTAATGATGAAATAAAGCAAGAACGTATAGAAAAAAGGGTTAGAGAGAACTATCCCCGCTTTTACCATTATTCATATGATAAGCCTAGATTGATGCCTGGGTGGGCGATGGCTGAAGAGCTAACCTTTGGGAGTATTTCACATCTTTATAGAGGGCTTGCAAAAGATATAGATAGAAAAGAAATTGCAAAAAGGTTTGAGTTGCCTCAAGAAGTATTTGAAAGTTGGCTACATACTTTAAATTTCATAAGAAATTGTTGCGCGCACCATAGCCGTCTCTGGAATAGAGAATTAGCTATCCAACCTAAAGTACCCCGTGGTGTCATTTGGCAATTACCTGGTAGATTAGAACCTAGCAAAATTCAACCAAATCGACGTATCTACATGATCATACTAATGTTAGCATATTTAATGAAACAGATTAGCCCTGATAGTCAATGGAATAACAAAGTGAAAGCTTTGATCTTATTGCATCCTGAAATTCCGTTGTTTCCTATGGGCTTCCCAGATAATTGGCTAGAGCACGAATTCTTTATCTAATAGGTTTTTAATAAAAAATTAAAAATCTATTATCTCAGATCTTGCATTTTGCCAAGACAAAACACCAATCTCACGTTTAACACCCTCCCCCGTCATCACGCCCTGAAAATAAGCAATTGATGAGTAATGTCGCGCATGGATGCGCGATAAGGCGAAACTAGGCCATGGATGGCCTATCTTCGCCGTTTACGTTCACATCAATTGTGGTTTGAAGGATTGAGCGTGATGCTCGGGTGCGCTGAGAGTGTCCAGAGAGGGGTCAGCGGCAGTCCCTCTTTGGCTGCCGTCGCCAGCGCGACAAAACCTTGAATAAGGTTTCTAATTTCTAGAAGCACGAAACGCATCAACTTTACCTGTAATAGTAATTTCAAGCATCTACTCAGGCTAAGGCAGCGCGTAAGCAAGCTGTGCGCCTACAATAAATAACACACACTCTTGGTTTTTGAGCTAGTAAGTATATTTGTGATTTGTTGGGCTTCGTTTCACTCTATCCAACCTACATTTATACAATTAACGTTAATCACCACGCACAAAAAAGCCGCTGCATTACTGCAACGGCTTTTATAATTTTGATAAATCCCACTCTACAATGGAAATTTTTTCATGTGATCTCGGAATTAAGTGGGTTAACTCCATAAATACCTACTAAAGCTTGTGAAACCATATTTTGTAATTAAGATGGTTAACTCTTAGAATTTAATCGTCATTAATAATATATCGTTTTTAATTAAGTTGGTTAACTTCAATTATAGAAATTGTTCAGTTAACTGTGATAATTCAAGCTTAATTTCTTCAGAGCGTTGAGTATCATTTGTTTGTCTTAACTCTGCAACCAATTGTGCAATTTGAGTATCTTTCGATTTTGCGGCTTTCATTTTTTTAAGTACGTCTTTCAACCTATCCAATTTGCATAGTTTGATTGTTCTACGTCCTTTTGGTGAAAGCCCCTCATATATTGCATCTGCATGCCTCTCAATATGCTGGCTATAATCATCAAAGTGAGCATGAACAATGCTCACATTAATACCATCTGTTGGATAAGCTGTAATAGGTACACTTAAAACAGGCTTAGTCCATTTATTGGTGTTACATCCCGGACATGACAAAGAAAGGTTATTCGGATGAAAAGTGTACTCTGAATATTCACTTTTAGGCACTATATGCTCTATATCGACTTCCTTTATGTCGAAGCCTAATTCCCATTTACAATAGCAACAAAGGTTTCCTTGTTTGGGTCGCAAATCATTTTTAACCGCCAGTTTAATTCCGTCAAAACATGACTTACTCCAATCTGTATGAGTTACAAACCGATCAGAAATCAGTTGAAGCTCTTGCGCTTTGAAAGAATATGGTGAAAGAATTCTATCAGTCATTACGCAACCTTAACTTTGTAAGTTTAGAAATAACATCATAAAGCGGGTCTACTGGTTTTAAATTAGGTAATACCTTCTTAACTTTGAGACATAAGTCATGATATCTATCGGAGTGCTTTTGACCATCTGCCAGCAATTGCAATAATTCAGTCACAATAGCGCTAAGGTAATAATTTCTTGTAGAAGGCATATCGAAGATGTTTAACAAAACATCTTCAGCAGACATACCGTTGGTATTTTCATCATAGTAATCAACATCAATCCGATTACCCTTAGAGCTTTTAAAATGAACTATATTTGAACGACCATTAGGTAAGTCTGAAATTAAAAAATGTGAGTGTGTCGCTACTATGATATGGCAACCTTTTACTGATTGTAGCAACTTATCAATTAACTCAATGTAACGATATTGCCATGATGGATGTAAACTAATTTCAGGTTCATCAATAAGAATCAAGCTATCGTTCTTTAAGTTGGGTACTAATCCGATTAAGGTCGATAATATACTTGCTTCTCCTGAACTTGCGTCTGTGTAGTTAAACTCACCACCATGCTTCTTGTAGAGTTTTACCTGCATACTTTTTATTAAGTCTAGCTTTCGTAGATCATCAAACACCCGATATCTAGATATCTCACGGTGAGATATTACGTGATCCGAACGACTAATATTTTCTTCAGAAAAGTTGATTACAAAATTGAATTCACCACCGCGATTAAAATTTTGCTGTTCAAAAGCATATCGATAAGCATCAGCAAGCTCATCCCAGTAATACTCAGGTGAAGATAAAAACCTGCTATATGTCCCTTGCCTGATACCACTTCGGTTTTCACTCCGCATAGCAATGAAGCTCTTTAAGTTTTCACCATCAATTGACTCAATACTATCCTTCAATTCAACTGGCACTCGTACCTTATAAGCCAGTTTTAAGACGGGTTCATACTTCAAATAATTAAATATTTCGTTGTATTGATAAAAATTACTTTTTTCTTCAAAACCTGACATGAGAAACGAAATAGCCTTATCCATTAAAGCTCTATTTGAAGAACCACCAACACGCCCTCTAGGACCTAAATAACAGTATTGCTCACGAATGATATTAGGATTCGCTTGTCTACTAAAACTGGAATCCGAGGGGAATTTATCAGATAAGCTGGTCGTAATAGCTATTAGTTTCTGTGGATTGTTAATTTTATCTTGCAAAGAAAAGTTTTCATGTCCGACATTTCGCTTCCTATACGAATCAACAATACCTCTTAGAAAGCGGCTCTTTCCCGTTCCATTATTACCAATTACAACAGTAAAATAGTTATCCTCACTATCATTACCATTAGTTAATTTAACTAATGGTAGTTGTAAGTTTTTATCATCCAATTTGAATTTTTTTAATCTAAAAGACATCCGATTCCCCCATCCTAAATTTATTCGTAAATATAACAAGTTAGATAGTATTCGTGAACTATTAAGACAATGAATACAAAAACTCAGGATTACCTCCATACTTTTAGTATTGTTTTAAATCGTTTTTAACTACCATGAGTTATGGCTATCTATAAGGGCATCCTCATGAACACGATAGTGAAAGACTGGCAAATAGTTTCTGTTTTAGACAAAGGCGAGCTTGTTGGAGATGTGCTCTGGGGAATTTGTGTTGATGATTCGACCTATCGATTCTCCAAAGGAGATTACGTCTGTACATCTCGGATCGTAAAAACAAATGAGCAGTTAATTAAAACCGCTAGCGGCAGTATCTATCAAACTCTAGGTGAAGGCACTAGATGTCAGATTTTATTAAAAGACTTTGAGTTGCTCCGGCACGGCTTTAGCCCACAACAAATTGAAAAATTGAATCAAACTCGTCCCTATCAACTGCATTAAATTCGTGAAATCTGCTACTTACCTAAGTATCGCAAAGCTCGCGGAATGGGTGACGGTAGGTGCTGCTCCAACCAACACTTATCATGCTTATACAACCACATATAAGAAGCTCCACAATTCGCTCTTACCTCTTTTTGCCGACATTGAGGATGACACTGACAAAACGAGTCTATCTCTTGTCTGCACTGCTGCCTCTTATTGTTAAATCGGATAGCTTTTCGCAACGTTACCAACTCACTGAATTTTCCTAATATCAGCTCAACTGCACCTTGTGAAATACCATGCTCCTTAGCAATTACCTCTGTTGGGATACCAACCATCAGCTTGCGCCAAATATCTCGCTCATCTACAGAAAATATCTTTGAGGGGCGCTTATCCACTGTAATCTGGTTGTTAGCTGCAACTTTTTTAATGTAAGCAATACTTTTGCCTGTTTGTGCTGCGATTTTTCTCATACTACCACTATCTTTTAAGTGTTTGATAATGAGTGAGTTATCAATGAGTGAGGAAGGGCACTGAGCTTGCTCTTTGGGCGTTTTAATCTCTTTCACAGGTTGAGCCTCCATCGCAGCTTTAAACCTTTCCCACGAGCCAAATAAACAGTGAATAAAAAAGTAGTATTTCAGTGGATGGTACTGGTTATGCGGCTTATAAAATAGATTCGCAGGATAGCTACCGCGCCTTAAGCCGCATGCTAATCGTTTAAAATGGGCACAATCTGAAAGCTT
The DNA here is from genome assembly GCF_000239875.1 of Pseudoalteromonas sp. BSi20311. Taxonomy (NCBI): domain Bacteria; kingdom Pseudomonadati; phylum Pseudomonadota; class Gammaproteobacteria; order Alteromonadales; family Pseudoalteromonadaceae; genus Pseudoalteromonas; species Pseudoalteromonas sp. BSi20311. Next base: position 8,526 of record NZ_BADU01000036.1, read on the forward strand.
TCCTAACTCTTCAATCATCAGTGGCTCCAGCAATCGCTTTCTAATATTGCCACAGGCCGTCACCATGCCCATTTCAAATAATCGGTTTTTAAGTACGCGCACTAAGTCACTTTTTGCAAAAAAAATCGGCTCATCGATAAACGTCATTGCGATACAAGTAGAAAGATTGAACTCATTTGCACTGGCTTCAACAACTTCACTAGGCTCTGGTTGCGCAGCAAAGGAACGTATACGTTTTTCTGAGTGAAGCATTAAGCCATGCAAAGGGCAGCAAGTCACACCTGCCAGTTGATGAATTACATGCCAATACGCAAATCCATGCTGTGCTTCATCATACGTCACACAGGCAGGGCACGATTTAAGGACAGGTTCTGTTAACAAGCGGTTTGCTACCATGCCATAACGGGAGTGCATATAGGCAGTATTACCACTGAGTAAATCAGTTTGAAGTTGCTGGTACTGGGCTTGGGTTTGAAAAGGTCGGTAGTAGTTAATCCCGGTCATGAACTGAACGATCCATTGTTCATCCACACAAGAGCTTTGTGCCAGTTTTGCGATATAGGAAGGAAATTCGGTGCTGGCTAATTCGGTTTTTATCTGAAGAGCTTTTAACGATTGGTTGCGAAAGCTCGGATAACCAGAGTAACTATGCGCACGCGCTACCCAGCTAAAAACCGTTTCACCTTTAATTGGTGTGGGGTAATAAACTGGATAGCTCATAGTTGATTAGCTCATCAAATTCGGGATATTTTCAATCTCACCAAATAACATCCTTATCATCAGCAAGTGACATATCGGTAACGTGAGTTTGTCCTTGTATGCTAAATACGACACGAATAATTCTCGGAATTTTCGGTTTCCCTGATAACCGTCAAGTATCAGAAGACGCTCATATAGCTCAGGTGCAAAGTAGTTATCCAACGCTCGTTGTGCCTCAGCAATTATTAGGGTGTCCTTGCGTGAAGAAACGTTTGTGAACGTATCTAATCCAATATAGTCCCGATAGGCGCGTTGCAGTCGCTGCAAGTTCAAGTTTGGAAACTCATGTTTGAGCAGCTTTGTGGATGTCCTTAATACCCAATCGATATCATCATCCATGTAACCATCAAGGTTATCGTAGCCCATATCGCACTTAGGACAGTTGCTACCATGCGGTAAACCAATACTATTGAGATAGCGCCCAGAATCATGACATCTATCACAAGCGATAAACAACGGTGTCTGATGCTTAACGCAATAACTCATACCAGCTAATTGATGCTCAATGTGATAGTAAGTTTCACCAATAGTGTCCATATCCTCCTTAACGCACTCCGAGCAATGCCGCCAATGGGCAGCATACTTAACGCGATTGATATTGTTAACAAACAACGGCTTATCGCCAGATTGTTTTAACAGTGTTGCTGGTAAGAATGGAGCGTAATACTGATAAAGAGTGTGTCTTCCTAAAAACGTTTCATAGTCGATGCTAGGCGAAAATGCATCGTAAACATCTCGATATAGGGGCCTCAATACATAATGTGGCACCACCGCCTTATAATCACTTGAGATGGGGTTGGTCGCGTTATCCCATCGCCTAATACCTGAATATTGATGATGTCTAACCATCAAGCTGATGACATGCTCACCCTCAAACGGATATGCATTGATTTGTGGTTTGCGTACTACACTGCTCATGATTTCACTTCACCCAGCTTGGCAGCAATTTCCTGCCGACTTAATCCTGATAAATTTCTAAAATCATCTGCTGGTATCAACGTACTTTTAGCCGATGGCATATCAATCACTACGCCTTCATCACTCATACCCGGTGGATTAGGTACATCACTGTCAATACAATACTTTTCAACAACGTCCGCTGTACTCATATCTTCACCCGCTTTTGCAGGGTTAAGTAGCTTGATATGCGGTTTAATCAAATCCTCAAATGTGCTTACTTCACCTTCCCTCAACGCATGAAGTGCGTCCGCCAACAGGTAAAATTGATCGGCATAGACATCACGAATAAGATCTACTGAAATAGTTTCTAATCCAGAGTAAATCGCTTCTTCATAGCAAAGCTTTATCAGACGAATGAATAGTGCGGGAATACCGCAACTATAGAAATTTAACGCTGAGGTTATCTCATCAGTGAACGTGAACGGATTCCGCAGCAAGTGAGGCTTGTAATAGCACTGCACGTAGTAATTCCAAAACGGATTGGCAATGTGTTTTTTGGTAACAGGATCATACACAGTTGTCTCAATTCCATCACAACGCTCAGATATACCTGATGAAATACGTCTAGAGGTAGACATGGTAGTTTGGAATAAAGGCCACGAGGCATAGGTGCCTGCCACAATCATCGGAATGCCAATGCTATTAAAAAACGCGTCGATAAAATTCAGTGTTGAGCGGTTTTCATCTTTAGCATCATTACTGTCATAGACGCAGCGCTGTATTTCATCAATGAAAACAATGCCAATATTGTACTTCATTGCCACTTTCTTTGCCTCAATCACAAAAGCTGAATTATTCGCCTTGGAACCTTTCCAAAGCTCGTAATGGCTAGAGCCTAGTAGCTGGTCGATTGCGAAGAAAAAATTAAGGATAAAACCCTTTTTGGTTTTAGTCGCGGGAGCCTCAAACTTGACATAAACAACCTGCTCCTTGCGAAACAGATTACCTTTATATTCATTGTGTTCGATAACC
>NZ_BADU01000035.1:0-4820 GCF_000239875.1 Pseudoalteromonas sp. BSi20311
GGGGGGAACACGCTTAAATAATAGGCTTGCTGTTAACATTTGAATCAAAATACAGCTTTTCACCATTAACATATGAGAATGAAGTATTGAACGTAACTGTTTTCTTTTTAGCGTTACTCATATCTGCAATAACCAGTGAGCTAGGAAATACCGTTGCGGCAGGTAGCTTTGGTGCAGTTAATAACATTGTATATAACGCTATATTTGGACGGCTAACTTCATGTACCACAATGTAGTGGCCATTTAACATACCAGTAACAGAAGATGTAAAACCAATCGAGCAGCCCGTTTCTAAAGAATTAACTTCGTCTGTGATATTTACAATATTTTTTTCCAGTATTCGTACTTAATAGCTGCAGGATTATTTTCTGTATGCATATAACTGTAAGCTTTAACACATTCATCGCCTGAGTAAACAATATAGTTATCAGATGGAATGCGTTTGTTTTTTTGGAAAAATGCCCCGTGAAAATTAGCGCCATCTATTTCAGCCATTGCTTTTTCAAAATAACCACCCAGTCTTTGCTGGACAATGTATGCGGCATCAACGGGTTTCGTTATATCTAATTGCTCAACAGGCACAAAATCTACAATGTAAGGCCGCCAATCGCGTCGGTCATTTGTGTTGGATGCAAGAACGCTGTTACCTACAGCATTAAGAACACCACCGTAAAGAAACCCAGTTGCAGCAGATAAGCCAACGCTGCTTTTTCCTACGTCATTCGCTTGCGGGTTAGCTGAGTCGTTTATACCACGACCTACACCTGAGCTATAACCCAATTTAGCAAGATTAAACGGCACACTATCATCGTTGTCCCACTTATATACATCTGTACTGTTAATAGTTAACGGTATTGGATCGTTAGGCGCTAATACATCGTAGCGGTGGGTTGATTTACAACCACTTAAAACGGCAAGCGATATGACTGCGGTAAGTAATGTTGTTTTCATTTATTAATTTCCTTTTTGTTTTTTACATATAGTAACAATAACTAATCTTAAGGCTACACCTTGTGTGGATTATTGTTCTAAAAAGGGCCAATCAACGAGAGGTCAGCTATGTATGAACACTGGTATTTTTGCACGTGTGACACTGACAATTCACGTAGATATGCTTTCTTTTGTCCAAAAAGGAGACAATTGTTGAGTTTAAATGGTCATCCATGCAGATTACAGGCATTTTTACATGAGTAAAGTGGGAGCTTTTACGCATAAAAATAGATGTTGTACGCTATAAACCACTTTTATTTCCTAGGCCGTTTAAAATAGGTCATCTATGTATAAATATTGAGTTTTGACCTCGATGATACAGGTGCATCTGCGTAGACACACTGACTCTTTATCCATTAAATTAATACTTTATGGTAATGTCACTGGGTCATTGCAAATGGTCATCTATGTAGAGAATTGGTATTTTTACATGAGTAATACAGGCGTTTTCACGCATAAACGCTCGCGCTTTACGTAAATAAGTATTCTTGGTCCTAAAGAAAGGCGGTTAGTGAGTTGTAATGGTCATATGTGTAGAAATCTAGTATTTATACATGAGTAAAACAGGCATTTTTACGCATAAACACTCGCGCTTACGCATAGAATCGATGATTTTACGCTCTAAACCACTCTCATTTCATTAGGTCTTTATAAGTGGTACATCATGTACACATATTGATTATTTACATGAGTAACATTGGCGCTTTTGCGCAAAAGCACCACGCTATACCTATCGACTTCACTCCATTTAGGGGGGGGTATCGCGCGTCTAGCATTGAGTATTTACTTTTACATTCACTATTTCACAGATTGCGCGTGAAGCTACGATAAAATCGCTGATTTGAGCGCGCCAAACCGACTCACTGGTTGTTATTTTAACGCGTAAATCAGCCTTAAATTAGGTAAAGAATTGTCTTACCACATAATAAAAAAGTGAATTTTTTCACTTTTTCATCTCAGACTTTTAGCTGCTAAGACTCTATGAAATAGCCATATTGAGACACGGTGAATCCTTTTTATGGGCATTAATTGATATGTTGGTATATATAAAAATTGAATTTTTACACTTTTTCATCTCAGACTTTTGATGTGCTAGCGTGTTGTAAATAGCCATATTGAGACACTTTTCACTTGCATTTTTCACGATTAAGACTGTCTCAAATGTTAAAAATTAGACGTTTTTCTGTCTCATTTAAAAAGCCAAATCGCGCGCAAAGCCTTGCTGTGTAAGGTTTTTAGGGGGGGGGAGTGTTTTCTTCTAATAGAGGGAACTATCGGATCCTTCTTCGCAATGGTTGAAAAACCAGCCGCAGAGGTTGCTCCTTCAAATTTAGCCGTTGTTGGTCGTTATGTTTTAAGTAAAAATATTTGGCCATTACTCGCTAAAACTCATGTTGGCGCAGGCGGTGAAATACAACTTACAGACGCGATTGATGCATTACTTGCTATTGATACGGTAGAAGCGTTTCATGTGAGTGGCCGCTCACATGACTGCGGCGATAAACTTGGTTATTTAAAAGCCATTGTAGAATACAGCATGCGCCATGAAAGCTTAGGTTATGAGTTTACTGAATATATGAAAGAGTTGGTTAAAGGGTAAAGGTGCTAGGGGCTAGGGGCTAGGTAGAGATTAAGCCAAGCATGGTTTTAAAATTCACGGTAGTGGGTTACCGGTAACGGGCAACGAGTAATGGGCTACGGGTCTAAAACCTAGGACCTAAAACCTAACTATCAGGCTCGCATCAATTCCGTGAGTAGTTTACAATGGCAAGTTCGGTTTGATAAATGCTGGCGACTGCTCGTTAAGCTAAGGTTACAGGGTATAGTATGGAAAATTGGTATTTAGTTATGTGCAAGCCCCGACAAGAGGAAAGGGCAAAAACTAACTTAACCAACCAAGGGATTGAGGCATTTTACCCCAAATTAACAACAGAAAAGCTGGTTAAAGGTCGTCGTACTGTTAAACAGCTCGCTTTGTTTCCTAATTACTTGTTTGTTCGTCTTGATTTAAAAAGCGGAAATTTTTCTGCTGTAAAAAATACCCGCGGTATTGGTGGGTTTGTGTCTTATGGTGCGAGTTATCAAATAGTCCCTGTAGCTTTAATTGAACAATTACAAAGTAAATGCTCACAAACCGTTGAGTCAACAATGCCAAAAGCGGGTGATGTAGTCAGCGTTAATAACGATTCTTTTAAAAGTATTCAAGCAATATACAAAGAGCCCGACGGCGATATGCGCAGCATTTTGTTAATTAACTTACTGAATAAGCAAATAGAAATGAGTGTAGACAATAAAGATATTGAATCTTAGGTGATAGGTGATAGGTGCTAGGGTTTAGGTGATAGGTAGAGATTAGGCCAAGTGCGGTGTTAAAGTTCATGATAACGGCAGCGGGTTACGGGCTTCGAGCTACGGGCATAGATCCTAGAGCCTAGAACCTTGAACCTCCCTCGAACCTAGTGCCTCGCAGCTCGAAGCTCGAAGCTAGCAGCCTTTTAAGCCCGACCTCGCAGCGCAGAAATACAGCTTGCCAGCATGACAAATCCTAATGACATTTTAAACGCCAATGAAATGGTGCTCATTAGTGCGTGGCTATTTTGCGCTGAGAAGGTGCTGTCACCAAGGTAATAATGCACAATTAAGTTTATTAAGCTCATACCAAATAAATTACCAATAGTGCGTGATAAGTTCATTGAGGAAGACGCCACACCTAGCTCACTTTTATCCACTGCACCCATAATGGCATTGTTGTTAGGGGTCGAAAATAAGCCAAACCCAATCCCTAATAATAACAGTGAGCCGCTAATGTAAGCGGTGCTTGAGTTAACCGATAACTGGGATAACAGAAAAAATCCAACCAGAACAATTACACAGCCTAGCGTGGCAAGTAAGCGTGGTTGTATTTTATCGGCAAGCTTACCTGCTAGGGGCGCCATAATAGCCATTGAAACCGCTTGTAGTAATACTATTTGTCCTGCATGTGCGGGGCTTAATCCTTTTATATATTGCAGGTACAAACTTAACAAAAAGGCCAGTGAAAAGTTACTGGCATACATTAAAAACGATGTAGTCAACGATAGGCTAAATACACGACTTTCTAAAAACATTTGTACTCTAATTAACGGGCGCCGACTGCGACTTTGGTGAACAATAAATAGCATTAAACAAATGATTGAAAGTGCGGTTAATAGCCAGCCAGCTATATTCGGTAAATCACTTAACCCTAATACTAAGCACAGTGCAAAGAGCGAGAAAATAACCATACCCCACCAGTCAAACGGCGATTTTTTATCGTTTTTCCATTCGCCATGCAAAAACAGTTTAATGGCAATAAGCAGCATAAGTACCAGGGGGATTTGCGAGTAAAACACGGCGCGCCATCCCCATATTTCAGTGAGCCAGCCACCAACCGCAGGCGCTGCACTGAGTCCTATGTACACACACGCCGCAGAGATGCCCAGTGCCATTCCGCGTTTATTATCAGGCGTAACAGAGGTGATAATGGCAACACCTATACCAAAAATCATGGCGCCTGCAGCCCCTTGTATAAAGCGCCAAAAAAGCACCCACTCAATAGAATTTGCTAACGCACACATTAGCGAGGCCAGCGCATTTAAACCTAAACCAAATGCATACACGCGTTTGCGACCATAGTTGTCTGCTATTTTACCGCACGGCAGCATAAAAAGGACGCTACTGAGTAAATACAAGGTGGGCATCCACGCAATCATTTTTGCGCTTGCGTGTAAATCTTCAGCAAGGTCAGGAATAGCGATGTTAACGCCTGCCATGCCAAGCGGTCCAATAATAGAGCCGCTACAAACGATAAT
>NZ_BADU01000034.1:0-4522 GCF_000239875.1 Pseudoalteromonas sp. BSi20311
GAGCAACAAAGCTACCTTTATCAAGATAAGTATTTTCCGGTTAATTTTTTAAGTGGCTGGCATACTTACTTTGCAGAAGCGCCGGCTAACATGGCCTTTTTAACCGCTGATGATTACAACGCATTTTTAGTTAGCCTTAGTGACTACCCGCGCTTTAATCAGCAAAATATTGATTTAATGAAACAAGGTATAAAAACAGGGTTTACTCATTATTGTAAAACCTTTGAAAATTACAGCCAAAGCATTAGCGCTCATATAGTTAAACAACCTGAGAATAGCGCCTTATATGAGCCATTTACTCGCATCCCTAATACATTTACTGCAGCGCAAAAAGAAACTTACCAAAATAAAGCTAAAACATTAATTGAAGAAAAAGTAGTTCCTGCTTATCAGCACTTTTACGACTTTTTTAAAAATGAATACATGCCACATTGTAGAGCTCAGCCGGGTATTGCAAGTATTAAAGGGGGCCTTGATTACTACAATTACACGGTTAATTATTACACCACCACTGATGCTACCCCTAAACAAATTCATGAACTTGGTCTAAAAGAAGTGGCGCGCATTAAAGCACAAATGCAAGCCATTATTGATAGCGTTGGTTTTGATGGCAGCTACAGTGACTTTTTAGAATTTTTAGCAACCGATGAGCAATTTTACGCAAAAGACGCCCAAGATTTGCTAGAAAAAACCGCTTTTATAACCCAAAAAATGTATGGCAAACTCCCTACTTACTTTGGCCATTTGCCGCGTAACACTTTTACTATAAAAGGCTCAGCGAGTCGCGGTGCGTTTTATATGCCACCGCCAGATAACCGCTCACCTGGCACTTACTTTTTAGCCTCAACACCTAAATTGCAGCCTTTATATAATTTAGAAGCACTTAGCCTGCACGAAGCTATTCCTGGGCATCATTTACAAAACGCCATTGCAATGGAGTTAGACGTTCCTGAATTTAGACGCACACTGAGTCACTCAGCATTTGGCGAGGGCTGGGCACTTTATACAGAGCGTTTAGGTAAAGAAGCGGGCTTTTACCAAAGTCCATACAGTGACTTTGGTCGTTTAGGCTACGAAATGTGGCGCGCAGTGCGCTTAGTGGTTGATACCGGCATTCATGCCTTTGGCTGGAGCCGCCAAAAGGCGATTGATTATTTGGCTGATCATACCGCCTTGCCACAAAGCGCCGTGGAAGATCAAATAGACCGCTATATTTCATGGCCAGGCCAAGCGCTTTCATACAAAATGGGCGAAATTAAAATACGCGAACTGCGTGCAAAAGCCGAAAAACAGCTAGGCGCTAAATTTGATATACGCAGCTTTCACGACACCGTTATTGGTCAAGGTTCACTTCCTATGGCGGTACTTGAAGATGTAATTAACGACTGGATAGCACAGCAAAAATTAGTTCTCTAGGATACAACGAGAACAAAGTAAGAGGCGGTATTGTTATCGCCTCTTTTTAAAGCCCTATTAAACACCTCAAAACTAATCCCTACCCGTTTTTGCTTCGTAAAATAAATGATTTTAAAAACCAGAGCATAAGTATGAAAAAACGTATTCTGTATTGGCTGCAAAATGATTTGCGCATTGACGACAACCCCATACTCAATGATTTATCACAACAACAATGTGAGTTGGACCTGGTCTTTGTGATTAACCCTGCTTGGTTTAAAAGCAATAACTACCAACAAAAACCCTATGGTGTCCACAAACAACGCTTTTTAATGCAAAGCCTATATGAGCTACAGGAGTCTGTTTTAGAGCTTGGCCAAACTTTACATATTATTGAAGGCGATCCAGTTGAGGTATTAACACAGCGTATTAATGAGCTTAGCATTGACGAAGTTGTATATAGCCAGCAAATAGGTGTATATGAACAGCGCCAAATTAGTGCTCTTAAGTCAAAATGCACGACTGTGGTATTTAAATCTGTGATGCAAGATACTTTATATCAACAACAGCAACTGCCCTTTGAACTAGCTAATTTACCAACCGGCTTTACACCTTTTAGAAAAAAGATCGAAGCGGCAGAAATTAGTTTAGCCACACATACATTTTCAGCGGCAAGATTGCCTCCACCTATTATACTTTGCGCAAAACAACCGATAGAAAAGCCAGCAACAGGGAATACACAATTACTTGGTGGGCATCAGGCTGCGCTTGAGCACTGCCAGCAGTACTTTTCATCGGCTTTACCGAGTAGCTATAAAATCACTCGCAATGAGCTAGATGGCTTTGATAACTCAACAAAATTTAGTAGTTGGCTGGCTTTTGGCTGTATTAGTGCCAAGCAAATTTTTTGTGCAGTAGATGCTTATGAAACGCAGTATGGAGCAAATGAGTCAACTTACTGGATCAAGTTTGAATTGCTCTGGCGTGAGTATTTCAAGTGGCATGCGATTAATGTTAAGCATCAGTTATTTACCTTTAAAGGTAAGAAACAAAGCTCGCCACTTACCACGTTTAGCCCGAATCGTTTTGCTAAATGGTGCCAAGGCAGTACACCTTACCCGTTAGTTAATGCCATTATGAAAGAGCTAAACGCAACGGGCTTTATTAGCAATCGCTCAAGACAAATCGTTGCTAGCTGTTTAGTAAACGAACTACAACTAGACTGGCGTTATGGTGCGGCTTACTTTGAGCAACAGTTAATCGATTACGATGTGGCGTCGAATTGGGGTAATTGGCAATATATTGCTGGAGTTGGTGTTGATCCGCGCGGCGGACGTCACTTTAATTTGCAAAAACAAACCCAGCAATATGATCCGCACGGTGTATACATTGCCAAGTGGCAAGGAAATGAGCATTGCGATGCACAATTAGATGACTTAGACGCCGCTGATTGGCCAGTGTAAAAATAAAACCTCGAACATGATATTGGCTAGCTGACTCTCGTTATAAGCCTAAGGTTAAACCTTGGGCGAGAGTGCCGCTGGGTTTTTCTACTACGCGGTTAACTTCAACCCCGTTATGCTTAACAACAAAAGTGGGGGTATATTGTAAGTCATGCGCTAGAGCAATACCTACCTCATCACGTTTATCATAACCGACTGTAACAAAGGTTATTTTCGAAAGTTTAACCTTCGATTCATCGAGTAACTTTATAAATCGAGGTACTTCACGGGCACTGTCATGACACCACGTACCTAAAAGCACTAACACCTCTTTACCTGCTAGTTTTTGCATCAATGCAACGTCTTGCGGTGTCGGCGAAAATGTTTGGTATTGCTTAGCAAATTTATCGTGATCGCTTAATAAACGCTTAGCAGTAATAGCGTCCGAGTGTGGTTTGAGCGTTGCATTCAATGCCAGTGGTAAACTCAACATTAAAAGTAAAATTAATTGTTTAAACATAATCTTATACTTAAAAAGCATTTTAGCTACTATACCCATAATCGAATTTAAGTGAATACATTTACTTACTTTTTTCCATAAAATTATTCACCTGAGATAAAACAGCTAAATACTCACGTTTGGCTTCTTTGTTTTGTTCTAATTTATCTAAGTCACCGATTAACGTCACTAATTGCGTATGTGAATAACTCGATGTTGTTCTAAACTCGTTTGTCGCCCCCACACCACTGAGTCGTTTTCTTTCATCCATACTATGACTATCTTCATTTTTCTCAAGCCAAATATCGTTAATAAGGCGAATATTACTCTCACTGGTGGTGGTTTCTTTCAATTCTTTTTTTAGCTCGTATTGAGATATTTCGGGATTAAACTGATACACTTTTTTATCTACATCCACCTCATGAGCCTGATCAAGGGCAACCAATTCGTTATTTTTTACAGCGGTACCAATAGTGTAATTTTCTTGTTTATCATAATAATCAGGGGGGATGTCTGAGCGGTTACCTTCTTTATAATTAAAACGCGTGCTCGCCGTTTTATCTTGAGTGGCCCCAGTTAACCCTGCTGATTTTTGGTGTTCTGTATTTTGACTCAGCTTTGTGGTGCTTGTTGCTATGTAATCCCCCTGATCCATTGCAAAAGAGAATTTTGCATCAAAATCAGCTAACTTAGAAATACCATCACCTAAGGAATTTTTATTACTGCTACCTAGCCCTTGGTAGCGCGGATCTTTGGTGATCATGTTGTCAACTAAATTAGCGACAAGCTCGCGTCCATTAGTAAACTGCTTTGTAGCAACCGACTCAATTTCACTATAGCGCTCAGCAGCTGATGACATACTACTAAACGCACTTTTAAAAACAGCCAACCCTTGTTTCATCACTTCATCACTTTTGTGACCAAACGCAGAACGTGTACTTTTCTCAGAGCTATTGAGCTGGCTATCTTCTAAGCTTTTATCGAGCGCTTTTATGTATTGCTGCATTTGGCTTTTGTCTTGAGCGCCAATGGTTGACATATCAAGCGAAAAATCAATATTGTTTTGTCCGTTTACCGATTCAAACTCCAGTATTTGCTGCTCAGAATCCTCATCAAGGGTATAACTTAAATTAAGCTCATTATCTATTCCAAGGAGCGCTCCATCAGCATCGCCAGTATTTCCCTT
>NZ_BADU01000033.1:0-20554 GCF_000239875.1 Pseudoalteromonas sp. BSi20311
TGTTAGTAATTGCAAAAGAATACCAAATGCCTTGATCGCCAAGTTCAGTATGATTAGAAAGAATATAAGCGGCGGGGAACTGCACTACACATTGTGATAATAATGCGATAACCATGGCGTTGAGCATGTTTCCAGAGGCACGAAAAGCAGCAACAATACAAAGCTGCACCCCAATTCCACCCCAACTTAAGCACATTACTTGCACAAATTGCGCCCCATTAGTAATAACGTCATTATCGTCAGGAATAAAAAATGCAGCTAATGAATCTGCATATAAATATGCAATGGCGCCAACACATGAGAGCCCTAACAAGCCCCACACACTAGCAAGTTTAGTGATCTGCTCAGCCCGCTTGATATTACCAGCCCCCATATTTTGCCCAACCAAGGTTGATACCGCCATTGATAAGCCCATAGCGGGGATCATTACCATTTGCAAAATATTAGAGCCAACACCATAAGCAGCAATTGTCGTTGTACCAAAGCTGGCAACTAGAAATGACATGATGATCAAACCAAATGCACGTGTCGATAATTCAATAGAGCCAGGCGCTCCCAAGAAAAAAGCGCGCTTAATATAGTGCCAGTCGGGGTAAAAGCTTTTTAGCTGTAATTGAATACCATGGCGACCACGTAAAAATATAATGATGCCCGCAAGCGCCGCTAAGCTCTGTGTAACCAATGTTGCTAGCGCAGCGCCCATCACACCAAGCCCCTCAAAACGACCATAACCAAATATAAATAACGGATCGAGTATAAAATTAAGTAACACGGTTGTGCTGACTATAATTAACGGCACCTTAGTTTGCCCAATACCCCGCATTAGCGATTGAAACATGGCATAAATAAATACAAAAATAACGCTAATAAAAGATACATGCATAAACTTTAACGCATCACTATATACGGCTTCTTCAACCCCCAGTAAGGTTAAAAAATAAGGTGATAATGCATAACCTAATAAACCAAGTAATAATGCAACTAATGTCACCATTAACACCGTTTGCGCTGCAACATGGTTGACCTTATCTTGTTGGCCTGCCCCCATGTATTGTGCCGATAAAATCGCCCCCGCCATAGCAAAGCCTGAACCTATCGCAATAACCAAAAATGTGACGGGCGTACTTATAGATACAGCAGCCACTTGCGCAGCCCCTAATCGGCCAACCCAAAAAGCATCTGTAAGCTGATAAGCAGACTGCAAAATATTAATGAGGATAATCGGAATGCCTAATTTTAATAGCGCTTTGGCAATAGAGCCTTGAAGAAATAGTTGACCAGAGGGAGTCATGAGGCCGCTTACTTGTATTAAATCGTGAACATAGCGTTAGTTTAACAAACCTAGCTGATTATATTCTGAATACTTCGTTTACGGCTGGTATTTATATGATCAGTCAATAATTTTTAAGCACGAACTGACTAAAAGTTTAATCTAAATCAATAAATAGAAGCTCTTTACTCACAGGCTTTTTAAACTTTGATCTAGAACAGGTTTTTATTTTTAACCTCGAGCAATAATAGCGCCATCAACAAATAGTCACACAGTAGTTCACGGAGAACAACATGAAAACTAAACTAAGCATTGCAATACTTACTTCTTTACTGGCTCTTTCTCCTGCAGCACACGCTAACTTTAGCGTTAATGTTGGCGCAATTAATGTTAACCCAGATAACGATGGCTCAAAGATTAACGAAGCACCTACTCTTGGTTTAAAAGGTGATTCAAATACTCAGTTAGGTATTACTGTAGATTACGCATTTAACGACCAATGGGTGTTAGAGCTTATTGCAGCAACGCCGTTTTCTCATGATGTAGAAGGTACGGGTGGTTTAGCTGGTAATAAGATTGCCGACATTAAACATTTACCACCATCATTGGTTGCACAATACCACTTTTTAGATAGCAGCTACGCACTTCGTCCATTTGTTGGTGTAGGTATTAACTATACGACGTTCTTTGACGAGCAACCTTCTGCAGCACTTAAAGCAACCTTAGGCACTAACGATGTGGAAGTAAAACTAGATGACTCATTTGGTTTTGTTGCTCAAGTAGGTGCTAACTACAAGATTGATGAGAAATGGGGCCTACACGCTATGGTATCTATCATGGATATCGATACCGATGCGACTGTTTATGCTAATGGTGCAAAAGCATTAACTTCAACCGTGTCACTTGACCCTGTTGTAGCTATGTTTGGTCTTAAATATTCGTTTTAATAACGATTATGTGTGTGTTAAAAAGGCCGTAAGGCCTTTTTTTTGCGTGTAATTAACGAGGTAAGTTATTTACTTTTTTTTGCTCAAGCATTTCTTTCCAATGAATTATTTCTGCCGGTAAAATAGGTGCTACGCCTTCAAAACCAGCAACCTCCAGCATATGCTCAACGCTTACCACCCCTTTTTTACTTTTAAATACGCCACGTACATAGGCAATTGCATGTAAGCCACGCTCTGAATGAAATTTTTGTTCAATATAAAAGTATTTATGATCCCAACCGACTAAACGGGTACTAATGGTAAAGCGCTGCATAGGCTTAATATCACGGATATAAGTAATGGCGGTTGCATTAACAATAGGAAACCAACGACGCTTCATTATTTGCTTTAGTAAGCCGACTCGCTCAGTCATCCATGTGCGCGATAAGTCCATCATTGCTAAATAGCGTGAATTAGTTAAGTGTAAATTAATATCACAGTCACTTGGCAGTGCTTTGTAGTCTATATCAACCGTGTCTAACAATGATTGATAATCACGATTACGTTTAATTTTGAAAAATAATAGCAGCAGTCTAAAATATAAGTTCACAGTAGAGGTCTTACCAGTTTGTTTTTTGTGAGTGTATCATAGCAATTGATCCCCTAGGGTATTTTTACACCAAGGGGCCAATCACTAAGAAAGGTTGTTTTAATATCTATCTTTAAACTTTAACCGTTTTACGGTTAATACCGTAATCACGTAGTTTATTAGCTACTGCTGTATGACTCAGCCCTAGGCGCTTAGCTAACTGACGTGAACTTGGATAAGCTGGATAAAGCTTACGCAATAAGGTAGCTTCAAAACGCTTAACCGCTTGATCAAGCGAGCCCTCAAAATCAGACTCTAAATAGCCTAAATCATGGGTAAACGTCGGCAGTTGTAAATGCTCAACGCGCAGTTCACTGTCTTCTAACAAGGATACCGCACGGTAAATAGCATTTTCTAATTGGCGCACATTACCTGGCCATGGGTAATCTTGTAAAAACGTTAAACACTCTTCAGATAACTCAGGCACAGTATGGCCATTTTGCTGCGCATATTTTTGAATAAAGTGCTCAGCAAGTGGGCCAACATCGGCTTTACGATCTCTCAATGGTGCAATTTCTAACGTTAGTACATTAATGCGATAGTATAAGTCTTCTCTAAATACGCCTTCTTGCACCATTGCAGGTAAATCTTTTTGGGTAGCAGCAACTATGCGAACATTTACTTTAACTTCGTTTTCGTCGCCTACTTTTCGAAACGTACCGTCTTGTAAAAAGCGCAGTAATTTAGTTTGGAGCTGAGTCGACATTTCACCCACTTCATCTAAAAATACTGTTCCACCATCCGCTTGTTCAAGTACACCGCGTTTAGGCGCTGCGTTTTCTTCATATCCGGCGTAACCAAAAAGTTCTGACTCGGCAACATCATCTGGTAACGAGGCACACGATAAAGCAATAAACGGTTTTACTGAGCGGTTAGATGCATAGTGACAAGCTCGCGCTAGTAACTCTTTACCCGTACCCGTTTCACCCGTAATAAGAATGGGGGCTTCAAGTTGCGCCATTTTTCTCGCTTCGCGCACCACACGACGCATCGCCGTGCTAAAATTATGAATAGTCGCAAAGCTTTCTTGGCCATAGCGTCTAAATGCACTCACTTGTTGGCCTAGACGGCTTTGCGATTTTATATTAATTACCGCACCCGCTAACACATCCCCCTCACTGCCTTGTGGTACAGCAATAGGTAAAATATCGGCAATAAAGTCTTCACCTGCCACTTCTACACGGGTAGTTTGCCCCAGTACTTCTTTGCCCTCTAACCAACGGGTAAAATTAAAACCTTTAAGTAAATTATTGATATTGGCGCCAATAACTTCTTTTTCTGTTAGCTGTAAATCTTTACACGCCGCGTCGTTACACAGACGCACCCAGCCTTTAGCATCAATAGATATAACGCCATCGGGAAGTGCTCTTAATAAGGTGTTTAATTCATTGTGCTCACGTTCAGACGGTAAAAACGCGGTCGTGCGTACATCATGTACACCATCGATTAAGCGAATAGACGGCATAATTTTTTGAAATTGTTCAAATTCAATCTCAGGAAAACTCACATACATACGACAATTTACTGAGTCGACTTCAATCCCTTTTAAGTCAACATTGTAGCTAACTAAAATATTAAGAATCTCTTGAGCAATACCAACTCGGTCTGCACAGTGAATATCTAAACGCATACACCCTCAGGTAAGGAAAAACTAGTTGGCGTGAATAATACGCTAACTCTGTTTACGAGCATAGTTTATTGTAAAGAAATTTGGACGGAAAAATATTTTTTAAATAGCTAAAGCGCTTTTTTTAAGCAATTAACGTTTCTAACCCTTGTTGTTCACTAAAAGTTGAGTTGATTGCAAGTAACCACTGTAAAGCGAGTTTGTATAAATTATGTTCTGCAGAGGCTTATCACTTCTGTACTTAGGTTAATGCTAAGCCATGTTTAATCTAAGCGGTGATTATTAAATTAAAGTAGTAAAGGTTAACTATTATTGAAAAATTTGGTAGCTGTAACTACCCGTAAAACAAAGCTTTTATTTGTTTTTTAAGGCGTGTTTAAACAATATAAAAGGTAACTTTGCAAAGACAATATTACCTATGATGTTAACTATCTTTTTTGATAAGTTTAGGTGTTTACTGCAGCAAATAGAGGTTCACATACTGGTATTTAACAATTACATAACCGATGTATGATAGCGCGCTCAACGCTTCCCCTCGCACAAAGGTCTATGTATACTTAAGCGCAATTGTAACTAGGATAAGGGTGTGACTCTTACCTAAACGTATAGCTGCGTTTAGCAAACCATTACCTTAGCTGCATAAAAACACTGATGATCGAGCATTTATTATACTTTTTAGAAGTAACAATTTAGCTAAATAAAAAACCACAAGGTCATCAAAACAATAATGAATTAGGAAGTAAATATGAGTTCAAATTCTGACAGTGGCTGGTTTGGTCACCCTAAAGGACTTTCAACCCTGTTTTTCACAGAAATGTGGGAACGAATGAGTTACTACGGTATGCGAGCTATGCTCGTATTATTTATGACAGCAAGTTTACAACAAGAAGGCTTAGGATTTACCGTTGCTTCTGCTGCTGCAATTTATGGCTTATACACAGGTTCAGTATACTTTTTAGGTTTACCTGGTGGCTGGTTAGCAGATAGATTATTTGGTGGTCAAAAAGCAGTATGGTACGGCGGTATCATCATCATGTGTGGCCACATTATTTTAGCCGTTCCGCATGAATATTCTTTTTTCATTGGTTTAATCTTTGTCGCAACGGGTACTGGTTTACTTAAACCTAATATCAGTGCCATGGTTGGTCAGCTTTATACTGACGAAGATGAACGCCGTGACGGTGGTTACGCTATTTACTACATGGGTATTAACTTAGGTTCTTTAATTGGTTACTACGTTTGTGGTTACTTTATGGAAAACGTAGGTTGGCACTGGGCATTTGGTGCAGCTGCTGTAGGTATGGCTATTGGTTTAATACAATACAAACGTACACTTAATAACTTACCAGAACATAGCTCGTTACCTGCGAATCCATTAAGCCCTAAAGGTGCTTCACGCGCATGGGGCGGTATTGCTGCGTTTGTAATTGTTGTTGCCAGCGTGACTGCTGCTGCGATGACAGGCGCTATAGTTATTAACCCGACTATTGTTGCAGGTTACACAGCAGTTGTATTTACTGTTATCTTTTTCATTTACTTTGGCCTTGTTTATTTCAAAGGCAAACTAACCGACGCTGAAAAGCAAAGAATGTGGGCGCTATTTTTAGTCTGTGTCGCTTCTGCGTGTTTTTGGTCTGGCTTTGAACAAGCGGGTTCTTCATTAAACCTATTTGCTCGTGACTACACAGATCGTCTTATTGGCACATTTGAAATTCCAACGACTTGGTTCCAATCTTTAAACTCGCTATTTATTATTGCCCTATCACCATTTTTTGCCGCTCTTTGGATTAATTTATCTAAGAAAATGGTTTCGCCTACTTATAGCGTAAAATGTGCGTTGGGCTTAGTTATTATGGCTTCAGGCTTTTTAGTTATGTTTATGGCAGCACATTATGCAGCTGAAGGCTTAAAAGTAGCTCCTTACTGGCTGGTTACAACGTATTTCTTACATACAGTGGGTGAGCTTTGTTTAAGCCCAGTTGCATTGAGTGCGGTAAGTAAATTATCTCCTCGTCGCTATACGGGTCAAATGATGGGTGTATTTGTACTGACATACTCAATTGGTAACGTAATTTCAGGCTTACTTGCTGGTAACTTTGATCCTAACAATGTTGCAGAAATTCCTAACCTTTACTTACAAATTGCATTATTTAGTATCGGTGTAGGTATCATCTTAGTGCTGATGAGCTTCAAAGCTAAGGTATGGGAAAAACAAGGTTTAGAACAAACCGCACCAGCACAATAATTTAAATTAATCACAACGCGTAATTATGCGCTTTGACTAATGATATTAAATACCCCCTGCAGCTAACTGCAGGGGGTATTTTTATGGCTAACTAACTTGAACTCTGGATAATACATCTCTTAGCCAGAGTTCAAGTTAACTAAATTGGTTGTTACAGCGTAATACTACACAGTAAGTGGAGTTAATGAATCAAACCCTCAGTATCTATTGCTTTGTTAATGTTGTGAGCAGCTACGCTCAGGTTGAGTGTAAACAATAAAATACAAAAACCACTCTTTTTTTAGTATGAAAAAACTAAAAAAACAGATGGGCAATTAAATTTAAAAACAATAAATTCAATAACATAAATAAAAAATACGTACATTATCCGAGCTAGCTAATTTTTACTTACCTCGGCACGTATGTAAATAAATATCATACTTTGCTAACCGTCCCGTAAAATTTACACACGCGCTATTTACTAAATAACAACACCCTCTTCCCCAAAGCAGTAATCTGGTTAATCATGCAGGCAATACGATAACTAATAATCGCAGTGCTTAATTGCGGGAGTAATTATAATGAGTGAAGTAAATAATCCTTTAGGTTTGGTTGGTATTGAGTTTACTGAATACGCAACACCCGATGCCGATTACATGGACAAAGTGTTTACCGATTTTGGTTTTTCAAAATTAAAAAAATTCAAAGGTAAAGACATTGTTTATTACAACCAAAACGATATTCATTTTTTACTAAATAATGAACGCGACGGCTTTTCAGCTGAGTTTGCTAAAAACCACGGCCCAGCAATTTGTTCTATGGGCTGGCGTGTAGAGAACGCTCAAGCAGCGTTTGAAGCAGCGGTTAAGCGTGGCGCTAAGCCTGCCACTGATGCAGCTAATAAAGACTTACCATACCCTGCTATTTACGGCATTGGCGATAGCTTAATTTACTTTATTGAACAATTTGGTGATAAAGGCTCTATTTACGATAATGATTTCGAAGATCTGAGTGAGCCAAACAAAGTAGAGAGTAAAGGCTTCTTACGTATCGATCACTTAACCAACAACGTATATAAAGGTACTATGGAAACATGGGCTAACTTTTACAAAGACGTGTTTGGTTTTACCGAAGTACGTTACTTTGATATTAAAGGCCAAAAAACAGCCCTGCTTTCATATGCATTAAAATCACCATGTGGCACCTTCTCTATTCCAATCAATGAAGGTAAAGGTAACGATAATAACCAAATTGATGAATACCTAGGTGAATACAATGGCCCAGGTGTGCAACATTTGGCGTTCTTAACTGACGACTTAGTAAGCTCATTAGATAAGCTTGATAAATCGACTATCGCTACTTTAGATATTATTCCAGAGTACTACGATACTATTTTTGACCGTGTTCCATGGGTTAAAGAAGACAAAGAGAAAATCCGTGAACATCAAATCCTTGTTGATAGCCAAAGCGAAGATTGCTACTTACTGCAAATTTTCTCTAAAAACTTATTTGGTCCTATCTTCATTGAAATGATTCAACGAGTTGATGATGGCGGCTTTGGTGAAGGTAACTTCCAAGCGCTATTCGAATCAATCGAGCGAGATCAAGAACGCCGCGGCGTTTTATAAGCAAATAAAGTAACTTTAAAAAGCAGCGTATTTCGCTGCTTTTTGTCGTTTAATCGTAATTGAGAGGTAAAACTATCTCTCTGTGTGTTTAAATCGCGCTTTTCATCACCATATAGCTAGGTAATAGATGAAATTAACGGGTGCTATATTCTTATTTAATAAATTGATATTTATACTGATAAGCGCGACCAACTAAACCAAAGGAAATGTAATGAGTTTAATTAACGAAACCCATGATATAAATTTAACTAGCTGGGTAGCATCAGCAAATGATGCACAATGTGACTTCCCTATTCAAAACCTACCTTTTGCAGAAGTACGTCGCAAAAATAGCAATGAAGCTTTTCGTGGTGCTGTTGCCATTGGCGATCAGGTTATTGATTTAGCAAAAGTAAATGAACTCGGTATTTTTTCAGGTAACGCCCAAACAGCCGTTGCATCTGCAAGTAACCCGACTTTGAACGAGTTTATGGGATTAGGTGAGCAATATTGGTCAGCGCTTCGTTTAGCACTGTCTAAAGCATTACGTGAAGGCTCTGCTCATCAAGAGCAACTAGCACAAGCGCTTATACCTCAAAGCGAAATTGAATTTGCTCTACCTTGTCGCATTGGCGATTACACTGACTTTTACACATCAATTTATCATGCGACTGCCGTAGGAAGTTTATTCCGTCCCGATAACCCATTACTACCAAACTACAAATGGGTGCCGATTGGTTATCATGGTCGCTCATCGTCTATTGGCGTGTCTGGTCAGCAGTTTCATCGCCCTAAAGGACAAACTAAAGCGCCAGATGCAGAAGTTCCTTCATTTGGTCCATGTAAGCGCCTTGATTATGAGCTGGAACTAGGTATTTACCTAGGTAAAGGTAATGATCTAGGCGATGCAATCGCAATTGAAAATGCTGAAAAGCATGTATTCGGCTTTTGTGTTTTCAACGATTGGTCAGCACGTGATTTACAAGCATGGGAATACCAACCGCTTGGTCCATTCTTAGCGAAAAATTTCGCATCAACCGTGTCTCCATGGATTGTTACCACCGAAGCACTTGCACCATACAGAACAAGCTGGACGCGTGATGAAAATGATCCGCAGCCACTCGAGTACTTAGAATCAACGGCTAACCGTGATCAAGGTGCATTTGATATTCAAATGGATGTTAAAATTCAAACACAAAAAATGCGTGATGAAGGCTACAACCCAACTCAAGTGTCTAAGTCTAGCTTTAAGCACTCATACTGGACTGTAGCGCAAATGGTAACTCACCATACCGTAAACGGGTGTAACTTAATGCCAGGCGACATGCTGGGCTCTGGCACGCAATCAGGGCCTACTCACGAAGAAGCGGGTTCATTACTTGAGCTTTCTCGTGGTGGTAAAGAAAAGATTACTTTAAGTAACGGCGAGCAGCGTAGCTTCTTGGAAGATGGCGACAACGTTATAATGCGTGGCTGGTGTGAAAAAGAAGGCTTTGCACGTATTGGCTTTGGCTTTGTAGAGAGCACCGTACTACCAGCAAAATAATATATAAAATCAATAAACTAGTAAAAAAGGGTTGCTGAATAAGCAGCCCTTTTTTATTAATTAAGCCGAAGTTACAATTTTTTTCTGGCTTTTTTAGTTCAAATTGCTATCTTGAATCCGTTAATAGCCAGTATTTATGTGACATGCCTGTATTTATAAAGTCTTTTTTTAATAAACATTTCCCAGCTCGTCAGCTGCTCATTCGCCAAAATGGTGAAGTAAAGCATGTTGTTTTGGCGCCTTGGTTACAGGTTTCTGTGCTTGCTATTATTTTCATTGCTATTGCATGGATCAGTGTTTCGAGTATCCGTGTTTATATGCAAACACACCAAATTTCTCATATCGAGCAAACTCAGCTTGATAGGCAAGTACAATGGCAACAAAAAGTAAAGCAACAGCAACAACGCTACGCATTGCAGCAAGAGCAGTTAGCTGAACTTGAACAAAAACAAGCTTTACTTCAAGGTATGATTGAATCACTCCCAGCTTCTATCAGCAAAGATGTAATAAAATTAGAGGGTGAGCTTGAATCTTCTCCTATTAATGAGAACGAAAGCGAATTTCATGAGCCGCTCGAAGAAGAAAAGCCACAAAACAAACACGCACAAAACGGTGTTGTCAGTTTTGAACAGCGCTATACTTTGCTAAATCAACAATACGACACTAATTTCACCTTATTAGCCGCGCAAATTAATCAACGTCACGATGCGATTATAGAAATACTACAAGGCACGGGTCTTGAAAATGCACTGGCGCAACATCTTGCTTTAAGCACACAAACAACGGCGCAAGGTGGCCCGTTAGATATACTCGATGAAAGTAAAATTCCTAGTTCCTTTCTCGCCATTGCAGATAAGCTACTGTTGTTAAACCAGCTTGAGAGCTTTTTAACAGCGCTGCCAAATACCCTGCCTTTACCTGCTGCTAAGTATTATATTTCTAGTAATTTTGGACTTAGAAAAGACCCAATGAATAAAAGGCGCGCTTTTCATAAAGGCATTGATTTAGCTGGGTGGCATAAAACAGAAATTTTTGCTCCTGCCGATGGCACGGTTCGTCGAGCGGGTCGTAATGGCGGTTATGGTAACTTTATAGAGTTAGAGCACAAAAATGGTGTCGTTACACGGTTTGGTCATTTAAACAAAATTAATGTTAAAAAAGGTCAAGCTATCACAAAGCACGATGTCATTGGTTTAATGGGCAGTACCGGAAGAAGTACAAGTACTCATTTACACTATGAAGTATTAATAGACGACAAGCATGTCAATCCACTAAAAATAACAAAGGCGCTTTCTCGTGTTTGGTAAAAATAAACAAGCAAAAACAGACTCATCCATTAAGCGAGTGAGTCACACTCCCTCAATCATTTCTAATGATGTGCGTATTACGGGCTCTTTGGTAAGCCAAGGTGAAGTACAACTCGACGGACGTATTGATGGTGACATTAAGGCCGAACATTTAGTGATTGGCACCTCAGGTGTTGTTGAAGGCGTTGTTGAGGCAAGCAGTGTCGTTGTTAAGGGTAAAATCATCGGCTCTTTAAATGCAAGTGAAGTAAAGATCGAAAATAATGCTCATGTACTTGGCGATATATTTCATGATACCCTGAGCATAGAAGCAGGTGCTATTATTGAAGGCAGTTTAAAGCAGCGCTTTGAAAAAGAAGTGATTGAGCATGCTAAAGATAAGCCAAAACCAGCTCACGATGTAAAAGCCATTGTTGATAATGAAGACAGCGGGCTTTCGTTTGTTAATAAGCAGCCTGCAGCTAAAAGCTAGCTACATTAGTTTATAATGGTTTAGCCTGCCTGTTGGCTAAACCATTAATCACCTCTTTAAAATCCCGTTAGCGGCTTATACACTTACTTTTTCTGTGTTATATACATGGTTATGTCTGCGGTAAAAACCAGTTCGTTACGCGTATTGTAAAGCTTTACCGGTACGACTAAATCTTCTTTATCAATCCATTGATGAGGCAAGTCAATTTCAGCGATAGCTGTAACATCAGTGTCTACCTTAGCCAGGTACTGTACTGTCATTCCCTTAGGGATCCAACGGTGGGTTTTATAAGGTACTGTTGCATCAACCATCACCCCCGCGCACAGCTCAGCTAAGTTACACTGTGCAATCGCATGAATAGTGCCAATGTGATTGTGCACACGACGAGTATTTTTAACCACAGCACTACAGTGCCCTGCTTTTAAATCTAAAATAGTCGGTTTCATAGAGCCAAAGTAAGGCGCTTTAAAACATACGGCTTTACTAAACAGCCAGTTACCAAACGGCAGCTTTTTAAATTTATGCCATGTTTTTATTAGTGCAGACTCATTACTCATTATTGTTTTTCCATTGTCTTTGCTTAAAAAGCAAATTAACACATCGGATCAGTTTAAAGAAGTGTGATACTTCAACAAAAATAATCATAATAAAGTTAAAAGTAAGTAACTTGGCTGATGCATCGGTCATAAGCCCTTTCTTTTTCATCAGTCGCCACTTAAAATACCGACAAAAGGAGACCTGATGCAAACACAGCCCGCTAAACCAAACTTAATTTTATTACTGATCTTAGCGTTACTCGTCATTTTTTGTCCTATGGGCATTGATATTTATTTACCTGCCTTTCCCACTATTGCAGAACAATTTTCAGTGAGCGAAAAACAAGTACAGCAAACAGTGGCTATTTTTATGCTTACTGTTGGTTTGGGACAATTAATTGCAGGCCCTCTCGCTGATCGCTTCGGACGTAAGCCGGTAGCCTTGACCGGCGTAACTTTATATGGACTGGCGGCATTAGGTGCATATTATGCTCCTAGCTTTTTAATACTGATGTTTGCCCGTGCAATTCAAGGGTTAGGCGCGTGCGCCACCTTTGTTGTTGCTTTTGCAATAGTAAGAGATAAGTTTGGTAGTGAACGTAGTGGCCAAATAATTACCTACCTAAACGGAATAGTGTGCTTTATTCCTGCTTTAGCGCCTATTTTAGGTGCGTGGTTAACCGTACAGTTTGGTTGGCAAATGAACTTTCTATTTTTAACTGGCTTTGCATTATTGGGGTTTTTTGTCACCTTATTCTTGTTCAAAGAAACACGCCCAGCAGACAGTCATTATCAGGGGCATATATTAGATCTAAGGCGCTTTATCCCAATTATTTCAACTCCGTTATTTTTATTTAATAGCTTGTTATGTATGGTGACTATGTCGGCTATATTGGTGTTTGTAACACTAGCTCCAGGTTGGCTCATTACTGAATTAGGTGGCAGCGTAGCCGACTTTACCTTTTGGTTCTCGCTCAATGCAGTGCTTAGTATTCTTGCTAGTTTTATTATGCCTATTTATATTAAACGCCAACCAAAAATGGCTTTAAAAGTAGGCCTTTTGCTGTTAGTGAGTGCAGGCTTACTTATGCTGTTGTTAAGCCAATACAAAACCCCATTAGCATTAATGATCCCTATGTTTATTGCTGCCTTTGGTTTTGCTTTAACACTTGGCTCTGCCGCTGGACGAGCTTTAAGTTTGTTCCCTAAACAAGCTGGCACCGCCTCAGCCCTTTTGGGAGCGATGCAAATGAGTGGTGCAAGTTTATTGGTGTTTATTACTCAATACTTAAACTTATCAACACCCGAGCTTATAGGCACACACTTTTTATTATTAATTCCCTTTTCTTATTTACTGTTTCGCTATGCTAAATTCGCATAAAGATTAAAACATTTCCATCCTCTGCTTTCATTTAGGCTAATTCAGGTTTTACCTGATTAGCCGCCCCTAATTCAAATACAAATGTATATTTTTTGTTTAAAAATAATATTTATTAAGTTAAATAATTTCATTTTTGTAGATAAAATAGCTTGTTTTATGCTTTATATTATTTTACTGTCTGCTAAAGTTAATAACTAGTTAACCAATAAATTAATTCTAGGATAATATAATATGAAAAAAAATAAACTCGCCTTAGCATTAGTTCTTTCTGGTATTTGTGCAGCCGGTACAGCCCATGCTGCCAATGATCGCTTCATCATCCAAGTCGATAATAACAAAAAAGGCGTGGTTAAAGCGCTGACTAAAAAACTAGGTGGTGACATTAAAGTAGACGGCAATGGATTCATTGCTGCCAGATTTACTGGACAGGATTTAAGCAGTTTAAAAGGTCTGCTTAATAACCCGCATATTAAACTCATTGAAGAAGATCATAAGCGCATACCTATGTCATTATTTAACGATGATGTAGGTGATGCCATGCAGCAACAAATCACGCCATATGCGGTTTATCAATCACAGGTTGATCAAGTTACTTTTGATGCCAATGCCGGTATGAAAGTATGTGTAATCGATTCAGGCTTAGATAGCTCAAACCCTGATTTTGTTTGGGGTAACATTACCGGCGATAACGACAGCGGTACTGGAAATTGGTTTGATAATGGCGGTCCACACGGGACGCACGTAGCCGGTACAATTGGTGCTGCAGATAATAACCTCGGTGTTGTGGGTATGGCACCTGGTGTGGCAATGCACATTATTAAAGTATTTAACGAAGCGGGTTGGGGTTACTCATCTGACTTGGCTCAAGCGGCTGATTTATGTTCTCAAGCGGGTGCAAATATTATTAGTATGAGCTTAGGGGGCGGTGGCTCAAACAGTACAGAGTCAAATGCGTTTGCTAACTTTACCAATGCTGGCGGACTTGTGGTTGCAGCCGCTGGTAATGATGGTAATAACGTACGTTCTTATCCTGCAGGCTACCCATCAGTAATGATGGTTGGCGCTAATGATGCCGATAATCAAATTGCTGATTTTTCACAATTCCCAAGTTGTTCATCAGGTCGTGGGAAACGCGCGACTAATGATGAAACTATTTGTGTTGAAGTAACTGCTGGTGGTGTTGATACTCTATCGACCTACCCTGCGGGCATGGCAACAGCAGCGAGTATGTCGGCTGATGGCACAGCATATAATTCATCAGCAATGGAAAATGCAGGTCAAGTCACGGCGAGTGCCTACTTTATGGGGACTGGCGAAACAGTTGATCCAGCAGCAGCTGGTAAAGTATGTATGATTGACCGTGGCGTTATTTCATTTTATGACAAAGTTGCTAACTGTGAAAACTCAGGCGGTGTAGGTGCGGTTATTATCAACAATGAAGCTGGCATGTTATACGCAACACTAGGTGATACCAACGATACTTCAATTCCTGCTGTAGGCGCTGCATTTGAAGATCGTAACGCATTAGTTGCTAGTACAAACGTGACAATTAATATTGGCGCAACTGATTATGGCTTTATGAGTGGAACGTCAATGGCAACTCCTGCGGTTTCAGGTATTGCTGCGCTAGTATGGTCTAACCATAGCAACTGTACAGGCACAGAAATTCGCGATGCGTTAAAAGCAACTGCGCAAGATCAAGGGGCTGCTGGTCGTGATGATTACTTTGGCTACGGTATTGTAAAAGCGGCTGACGCTGATGCTTACCTTACAGCAAACGGCTGTGCGGGTGGCGATACTGGTGGTGTTGATCCAGAGCCAGGCGTAGATGATATCTCTCTTAGCGCTTCAGGTTACAAATCAAAAGGCACTAAATTTGTTGATTTAAGTTGGAATGGCGCAGCAACAAGCCAAGTTGATATCTACCGCAATGGTAGCAAAGTCATTACCACTGCAAATAATAATGCATACACCGACAGCATTAATACTAAAGGTGGCGGCACCTATACATATCAAGTATGTGAAGCGCTGAGCACTACGGTGTGTTCAAATAATATCACCGTTAGTTTTTAATAAATTTAGCACTTCGTTATGTTTAAAAGCATAACGGCTAGTTTTATAACAACTTAGTATCCTCAACTTAGCGGGCAATATGCCCGCTTTTTATTTTCCTCATTGCTTGATAAAATTACTTACCACTTCTTTTTCGTACTATTTAATGATTAACCCCGACTTTTTGCTCTCATTTTTACTCGCCAGCTTTTTAATGGCCGTTGCGCCTGGGCCATCAAACGCGTTTTTAATGGCACAAACATTTGCTAATGGGCGAAAAGCAGGTATGCAAAGTGCTTTTGGCTTTGCCTTAGGTGGCGTAGTGCATACATTTTTTGCGGTTGTCGGTTTAAGCGCTATATTAAAGGCCTCTGAAACGGCTTACGCCAGCGTGCAATATGCAGGTGCAGCCTATTTATGTTACTTAGGGTTTATGATGCTTAAAGGCACCTTCAAGCCCCCCATTTGCGAGCAAGACGATAAGCCTCATGTTACCACCAGTAAAAACAAAAACGTGATGTTTCAAGCTATGATGACTGAAGTACTAAACCCAAAAGTCGCTTTGTTTTTTATTGCTTTTATCCCACAATTTGTTGACCCTAGCTTATCCTCGGCGACCTTTCAGCTGGCGTTTTTTGGCCTGCTTTATCTAATCTTTGCTTTTCCTATTGACTGCACGTATATTTATTTTGGCGATAAAATAGCCCAGTTTTTTAAACATCACCCTAATAGCCAGCTTTGGATAGATAGATTTACAGGTATCGTGTTTATCGCTCTGGCTATTAACCTCTTACTCTAATTAATAATAAGAACACCCATGGACCAAAAAATACAATCTCTTCCAGCTAAGAAAAATATAGCCCTTGTTGCACATGATGGAAAAAAAGCCGCGCTAAAATTGTGGTGTGAAAAACACACCCCAATGTTAAGTAAACATAAGTTATATGGCACTGGAACAACCGGACATTTAATAGAAAAAACCACTGGTTTGAAGGTCGTGCAATTACTCAGTGGACCTATGGGGGGTGATCAGCAGCTAGGGGCTAAAATAGCGGAACATGAAATTCATGTGTTAATCTTTTTTTGGGATCCTCTGGCATCTCAGCCGCACGACCCCGATGTAAAAGCATTGCTTCGTTTAGCCGCGGTGTGGAACATTCCTGTTGCCTGTAATGAAGTAAGCGCTGATATGTTACTAAGTTCACCACTTATGGACACCGAATTTGAGCGTTCTTTGCCAGATTACGAAAAGTACCTCGCAACCCGACAAATCTCTTTATAGCCGCTTATTTATAAAGCATATTCGCCCATTTAGTCAGGCCTGCGGTAACACTGCCAAAGTGATCACCGTTAACCATTTTAATGTCGCCTAAGTGGGTTTTTAAAGCCGCTTTGATCAGTGGTGATTGCGCACTACCACCCGTTAAATAAATTACATCTGGGGTGGTGTTTGCATCTGCAATGGCCTGTTTTGCTAATGTCACTATTTGGCTAATACTGTCGTCAACGGCTAATGCTAATTCATTAATAGAGATATCTTTATCAAGTGATGAATCTAAAAATGTTAAATCACAATTAAAGTTTTCAGATGAGCTTAGTGCAATTTTTGCCGCTTCAGCTTGTTGAACTAATTGATGGCCTTGCTTATTTTGCTGTAAATGAATGAGCCGTTTATATAAGTCAGGGGCACTCACATCGCGTAATTGGGCGCTTAATTCACGATAGTGCTGGGCACTATAAAACTGGCTTTGTAAATTAACATCGTTAATTTTACATGCCTGCCAAAATGCTTGATTCGGTAAAGGTAAACCCGATTTAAAAGTACTTCCTAAACCAAGTAACGGCATTAAACCATGATAGCTCAGAGCAATATCTAAATCATTACCACCTACTCGCTTTCCGCTATGTGCTAAAAAGTCTGCATCTCGCTGTTGTTTATTTCTAAAGCTGGGTCCCATTTGTACAAATGAACAGTCACTTGTACCACCGCCTATATCAATTACCAGCACTTTTTGGTCTTGCGTTAAATCACTTTCATAGTCAATCCCAGCGGCAAGTGGTTCATATAAAAATTCCACATCTTTAAAGCCGGCTCGGTTTGCTGCGCGTGTTAAAATGCCCACGGCTTGTTGGTTTGACTGCTCACCACCAACCGCTTGAAAATTCACTGGGCGACCAATAACTGTTTGGCTTAGCGTATACCCTAACGATGATTCGGCACGTTGTTTTATTTTTAAAATCATTGCTGTGGCAATATCTTCAAAAAAATTAATTTGCCCTTGCTTTAAGCCAGTAGCGCCAAAAAAAGACTTAGGTGATTTTACAAAATAACCTTCTTCAGGAAATTGCACATACTCGCTAATCGCCTCACGGCCAATAAATAGGGTTTCGTCGCCGGTTTGTAGGTCTAGGTCTGATTTAATTCGCGCAAGCGTATTAAGTAACGGTTGGCGCGCGGTTTTATAGCCATGCTCATGTTCTGAGCCGTTTAAATGCTGCGCTACAAAATCAACGACTAAAGCACTATGATGGGTGTATAGAGTTGATGGAAGATAATGTTTGCCTTGCTCTAAAGGAATGAGCTGAACACGCTCTTCGTTTAAAACACCCATAGCACAATTAGAACTACCATAATCAAAACCAACAAACATAGATCACCAAACATCACTAAAAAGGCCGCGCAATTTAGCATAATTGCTAAAAAATATATACTGAATTGGCCTACACTCTTTATTTTTCGGGTCTTTCCCGTAAGAAGCTGGCAAAACGCGGCAAGCCATTTTTAGTGTACCCGTGGTACCGATAAGTAATTGTTGAGCCTATAGCTGGCGGATACTTTCGCTCTTTATCACTAAAACCCGTGCCAATAGAAAATATCAGCCCCTGTTTTGTCTGTACTTTCAATGCGCCAAGCATTCCTGTGTATTTACCTTTACCCGGTAAATGTTCAATTACTAACGCTTCGGCATCTAAATATGGCTTGAGTTTTAACAATGCACTAGAGCGACCAGTTGTATGCTTAGCCTCTGCTAAATGAAGCATAACGCCCTCGCCACCTTGTTTAGTAACCTGATTAAAATAATCACTGAGTTGCTGATTGTCGCTAAATTGATATTGCTTAACCGCTTTAATATGGGGACTATTTAGCTTAGTAATGAGTGCCAGGTAATTTTGATAACGACGGTGAAAAGGCGTGCTTGTATCTGGCATATCAAACACCTGATAAGTAACGGTTTGCCATTGCAAATCGTTGGGTATTTTTGTTCTGACAATACCACTGAGTACAGAAAATTGACCTCGTTTGGTCCATAACTCACCATCTAACCAAATATCTGGCAAAGGGGCTGTAAACCAATCAGGCGGGTTTATGGAGTTGCCTTGACGGGTTACAAACTGCTTTCCCGTCCAGATTGCTCTTACTCCGTCATACTTTTCACTCACCAAGTATTGGCGAATATCTTCATGCTTAGTTTCATCGTAAACATTAGCAAGTTGCACTGGAGGCAATTGCGCCAATAAGCTCGCACTAAAAAGGGTTAAAAAAGTAAACAGCGTTGCTTTAATCATTATCATTGCTGCATCCTTGCAAATTTAAATATGGCTTAAACTATAGTTGAGATTGAAGCCAGTGCCAAAATTCTTCAAGGTTATCCATTTGCTGTGTTGCTTTACTGAAGTCGTACTCCTGTGTAATTATTTTGCTCGTTAATAAAAAAGGTGCCTAGGCACCTTTTAATAATTTGTGTTACTCAGCCAAACCTGCTGGCGGCTCAGCATAAGCGTCTTCGCCGGTATCTACATCAACTAACTCATAACCTCGGGCTTTGCGCATTACTTTAAGTATCGGCTTTTCGAAGGCGGTTTTTAAGCGCTCAGCATCATCTTTTAACGCATCTAATGTGGTGCCAAATGGTGCTGCACCAGTCTCTGACCAGTTAGTTACTTTACCATTTAAGTTATATTCCACTTCGTGTATTTGATATTGCGCCGCTTCATCTTTGGTTGCTTCACAATAAATTACACGGTAATTCCAAAATCCAGCCATTACTTTTTCTCTTTAATAAACATATGGGCGCTACTTTAGCAGCTCTACAAAAATAAAAAAGCCTGCACTAGGCAGGCTTTTATCAATAATTACAATTTAACGTTAAATTTATCGATTAGAAAAAGTTAACTTTAAATTCAGCGCCAATATAACGCTCTTCGTTAACCATGGCTGTATTGTTGTTAAAATCAACACCACCAATTGCTTGCTGCTCGTCAAACATATTACGCACGAATGCTGATACTTCATATTCGTAGTCGCCTTGCGCCCATGCATAACCGGCACGTAGACCAACTTCAGTTAGTGGCTTACCTTCAAACTCAACTGATTCATATAAGAAAAAGTCAATTTCACTGCGGTACGACACATCAGCGTAAGCAAAGAAATCACCTTCAGCGAGTTCTTTAGTGTAACGAAGTGTGATGTTAGAGATCCACTCTGGTGCATGCGGTAAGCTGTTACCATCTAAAATAGCACGATCTTCAGGACCAAATGCACCTGGTACTTGGAAGGTAGGATCAGTAACAGTACACTGTGCACACACTGCAACGGCTAAATCTTTGTCTTTAAGCTCTGTTTTGTTGTAACTTAAATTAAACGTTGCATTTAGTTCATCCGTTAACACCCACTCAGAATCAATTTCGAAACCGTAGCCAGTTGTTTTATCAGCATTTAATAGGCGGTTAAAGTTAGCACCACCACCTACAGCAGTTAGCTGTTGGTCATCCATAGTGTAATAAAATACGGTTGCATTTACGCGGCCTTGGCCATCTAACACATCAGATTTAATACCTGTCTCGTATGACGTAACAGTTTCTGAATCAGCAACGGTTACTTCATCACCAAATAAGATACGACCCTGAAGACTTGGTGCACGGAAACTGTTAGCAATACGACCATACCAGTTTACGT
>NZ_BADU01000032.1:0-5973 GCF_000239875.1 Pseudoalteromonas sp. BSi20311
AGTTGATAAATTTAACTCTAGCAAAATCCTTTTAGAAATGAAAAATAAGTATCCAAATAGATTGGCTAATACCACTATAGACATGGATAACTTTAAAGAACTAGAGATAAGAGTTGACGAATTAAAACTTAAATATAGTAAAGACTTTGTTTCCGATTATGGTTGGGTAGTTGGGTTTATTGATTATAAAGGCCGGCCACCTGGGTTCAGAGCAATTGAAAAGTCTGTAGGTATTGACCAATTACAGCCATATGCAAAATTAGCTAATCAAAATTTACACTCTAGTTCACAAAGTATGTTCTATAGTTTATCAGCTAAGGGAAATGATCAATTTCTCAATATTGGTAATAATCATATAGGACTTGAAACACCAATAGATTGTACTGTTCTTATTTTGGAAATGATAAATAAAACTTTATTAAATCATTTTAAAGGAATCGATAATACGATTTCAATTGCTGTCTTATCTTATTATTTTAATAAAATAAGAGAATCTCTACAGGATTATAAATAATTAACCCTTACAAGGGCTCAACTCGTTGATAAAAAGTGCTTATCGCCCTTTTTCCAATTCTTATGTACCGTAAATTTAATAACTAATATGATAATAAATCATACCTAGTGTTATTTAATTTATTATCAAATACTTCAGCTAATTTCTCAGTTTCACTAAACACGGTGTTCCAATATTTAATACGCGTGTCTGCATCAAGATCAGTAAAGTCGTTTCTGTCTGGGATTTTCCCGTAAGGTAAGCCGACTACAAATTCTTTTGATGGGGTGATCATCACTACATTCTCGTAATTTTGTGGTGACACTTTTCGTTTTAAATTTTTATCGAACCACCCTGCCTTTGGATCTGAATTAAAATGTGGATATAAAATTAAGCCAGGGTTATTAATTTTTAAATCAAAGTGGTAATCAATAATGCCGCCATCGCGGTAAATCCCTGGTGGCGAACCGGCAATATTTTTTATACCTTGCATTACAAGTGGTATAGAGCCCGATGCAAGTAAGGCATCTTTTAAATTTGTTTGTGTGAGTGCGATATTTTTGGTTTTAAAATTGTAGCTGTCAGTAATACTTAAATCACTATTGGGCGCGCCAAAAATAAAACGCTCATATTGCGAGCCTAATAATTTTCGATTAATTCTGTTAAGCATATAACTTTTTGATAAACCCAAAAGCTGTATTAATTTATGTTCGCTGGCAATAAACCCGTTAGATTTTGCGACTATAAAATGCGCTTTAAAAACAGGATTATTTATAATTTCAGTAACGCCATCATCACCAAATACATCATCTAATAATGCGCGGGCTTTTAGTGTAATTTCAGCGGGCGTTGGTTTATTACTAGAATATCGGGTTTGTGAATACGATTTTGCTAACCGCTTAATGGCTGCAACTGGATCGTTTTGTGCAAAACAGGCTGAACGAAAAGCCCCTGCAGATGAGCCAATTAAATTAAGCGGTTGGGTGCGATGTTTAAAAAATTCGCCAAATATATATTTGTCTAAACCAAATAAGGTAAACCATTTAGGGCCACCACTTGCCCCTAAAAAAGAGGTAAAAATCTCGGGTTTAAAACCTTGTTCGTTTATTATTTTTGCTGCAGTTTTACCCGCATAAATGTCGATCATCTAAAAATACTACCTGTAGAGTCGCAGTTTAATGTTGTTAAAGCTAAACTTAAAAATGAATACTTATGCAATATAAAACTTTTAAACTTTAATCTTAATCCCAAATTCCGTCTTCACATTTGCCCTGCACTTTTACGTTTTTTACTTTAAACTCAGGCTCTATGCCTTTGTCTCTTTGTGCGTGGTAGTCGTTGGTAACAGACAAAATAGTCGGTGTGAGTAGTATAATAGCGATAACGTTTACCACTGTCATTAACCCTAGAGCAATATCAGCTAAATCCCATACTTGTTTTAAGGTAGCCGATGCGCCCCACAACATCATTGATAAATAAAGCAAAGTATAAATACCGCGCCCTACTTTGTTATCGAGCTTAAATAAGTGGAGGTTACTTTCGGCGTAGGCGTAGTTAGCAACTACCGAGGTAAAAGCAAATAAAGTAATGGCAGCGGCTACAAAATACACGCCGCCTTGCGCTAAGTGTGAGGTCATAGCGCTTTGTGTTAAGCGTATACCTTCCATTTCACCACTTATATCTACATCGGCCAATAAAATAATAACCGCGGTACAACTGCATAATACGATGGTATCGAAAAACACCCCTAACATTTGTATGTAGCCTTGCGTAGCCGGGTGGTTTGGCATTGGACTGGCACTTGCCGATGCATGCGGCACACTACCCGCGCCAGCCTCATTAGAATATAAACCGCGTTGTATACCATTTTTAATGGCTGCACCCATGGCGCCTGCGCCAGCTTCTTGCAAGCCAAACGCCGATAAAAATATATCTTTAAGCATGGCAGGTACTTGGGTGAAGTTAATCAGTGTAATTACCAGAGCAACAAGCACAAACACGATGCCCATAACAGGTACTACTCGCTCGGCGAATCGGGCAATGGCTTTAAAGCCCCCTAAAATAATAGAGCCTGCTAAAAGTGTGATCACAACACCTGAGTAAAAAGTGGGTATTTCAAATGCGTAATTAAGTGCATCAGTAATGGTGTTGGTTTGCATGGCGCTAAAGGTAAAGCCGTAACCTAAAAACAAACAGGCGGCAAACACAATAGCAAATGCACGACTGCCTAATCCTTGTTGAATATAATACGCAGGGCCACCTCTGAATTCGCCATTGCTGTCGCGAATTTTATATACCTGTCCTAAAATACTTTCTGCAAATCCGGTTGCCATACCCAGTATAGCAATGACCCACATCCAAAATATGGCGCCGCTACCACCGAGTGATATAGCCACAGCCACACCGGCTAAATTACCTGTGCCTACTCGAGCACACAGCCCAGTACAGAGCGCTTGAAATGATGAAATATCGTTTTTATTACACTTACTACTGCCTTTTAGCAGGCTAAACATGTGCTTAAATTTAACTAATTGAATTGCTTTTAAGCGTACTGAAAACCATATTCCGGTAAATAGGAGAATGTAAATAAGTACTTGCCCTTCGCCCCATAAAAGGCCATTGACACTTTTTACTACTGTTTCAAACATCACCCGTCCTTTATTTGTTATTTTTATATCCGCTTGCTTCTACATTTATATCTTTAGGTGTTTAAAACAATAAATGCACCGCACGTCGCGTGAATTTTATTTCAGTTATTGTGAATATAAAATCACACTCATACCTTATCGTTTTTTATAAAAAAATCAATAATATATTTGTAGCTTCAAACAACGCAGCACTAAGCCTTGCGTTAAAATTATACGGCCTCTTATATTTCCAAGATAAGAATAGTACGCTTTGTTAAATTTTGTGCAGGGTAAGTCGACTCACAGTGAGTTTATGAACTGAGATTGGTGGTTGAGTTATGATGCTAGACTGGTTTTATTATTAATATGATGCGTTACAGTGTGTGGTAATTACGCTAGCTTGAGTTGTTTTAGTTTGATCAGTATTTTTTATTAACCCATTAAAATTACAGGCTAAGTTTAACGCCAAAGCAATATACAGTAGGTGCATATTGCTTTGCATGCGGCTTGTTAATTAGCGCTATAAACGCCCTAGAGGCTTGCTTACATTGCGTATTGCGGCTCACTGAAACGGTTTAACTCTGTATGATAGTTTTTTAAATAATCACGACCCGCTTTCAAGCCTAATTTATGATCAAATCGGAGGTCATCATTAGAGCTGCCTAACAATTTGCTATGTAGCTTTTCGTTAGCAAAAATTTGAATAATTTCAGCATCATCTGGGGGATTAGCAATAAATTCAAGCTCGTCTAAGTACGCTTGTTCATGTTGTAACAAATAGTCGAGAGTTTTTGGGCAATATCCCGAAGCACTCGCAAGTGTTCTCAATTTTTGTACCCACGCTGATTCTGCTTGAAAATCGGTGTCTACCGTTCTTATTACTACAATTTTACGGGCGCCACGGTTATACGCTTCGCGTACAGGCAATGGCGCAGCTAAGCCGCCATCTAAATAAAAATCTTCATTCGATTGCTCTGCAGCTAAATGTGCTTCGTTTGCCGCTTTTGAGCCTAACCAAGGAGTGAGTTGAACACCTTGTTTATACAAAAAAGGTAAAGCACTTGACGCTTTTAATAGTTCTCGCCAGTGTTTACCATCGCCAGTAGGAGATAAATAATACGGTTTACGATCACGCGCATTGGTTGCAGTGATCAGCAGCTCTCTATCACCAAGGCTATTTTTTGCCGTTTTAAAGTCTAATGCTCTATTAACCTCAGTGGTTTTTTCGAAATACCAATCTAAGTCAACAATGTGTTTACCCATTAGGCCTCGACCTAACTGAAAAAAACGTTTATGACGCGAAAGCCCTCTGATCAAGCGTTTTGCGTAGCCTTTTTGACGCGCTAAATAACTGGTTAAATTTTGCGAGCCAGCAGACGTGCCTATAAATAAATCAAACGGGTCGTAATTTTGCTCTAACCACGCGTCAAGTACACCGGCTGTAAATATCCCTCGCTGCCCTCCACCTTCAGCAATCAATGCAGTTTTAGGGTGCATAGGCTTATTGAATGTGTGTGGAGCAACATTTATTTGAGATTTCACGGTGTACCTCTTAGTTGTTAACTTAACGGAATATGGTTTTATTTTAACGTGCTTGATTAAATCCTTAAAACAGATTAATTGAATCAGTTCGATTGAAAATATAAATCATTTATTTTTACTCAATCTTTACTCGATTCTCTATTTGGTTATTAGTGTAACTATGGTTGCGTGTACGCTTGCTTAATAAACAGCTTAATTCTTTATTTCCATTAGTATTTTTAACGCACGATGACGTTTTTCATCGTCATATAAATCGTTGGTGAATATAAGCTCATCGACCTCTAATTGGTTCACGATCATTTCTAATTTGTGTTTAATACTCGCTGGTCCACCAGTAACACTTAATCCTAAAAAGCTCTCAACATGAGTACGCTCTTGTTCGCTCCACAAGCCTTCCATTGTTTCAACTGGGGGCTTTAACCACAACTCATCGCCTCTGATTAACGACAGTACCCGCTGTTTTGAAGTGGTTGATAAGTATTGTGCTTCTTCATCTGTATCGGCAGCCACTAAAGGTAATGCCAACATCACATAAGGCTTAGCTAATACATTTGATGCTTTAAATTCTCGTTTATACAAGGCTATTGCATCATGTACAAAACGTGGTGCAAAGTGCCCCGCAAATACATAGGGTAATCCTTTTTTCGCCGCTAACTGCGCACTAAATAAACTTGAGCCTAACAGCCAAATCGGCACATTGGTGTTCTCACCAGGAATTGCTCGTACACGCTTAGTTCCCTCATATGGACCTAATAATGTTTGTAACTCGCTTACTTCATTAGGAAAGTTTTCAGCGCGGCTAATGTCGTTATTTAATGCGCGACTTGTCACTGGGTCGCTACCCGGGGCGCGCCCTAGCCCTAAATCAATTCGACCAGGATATAAACTTTCTAAGGTACCAAATTGCTCAGCCACAACTAAAGGCGCATGATTTGGTAGCATAATTCCACCCGACCCTACGCGTATTTTTTTAGTGTTGCCGGCTATGTGTCCCACTAAAATTGAAGTGGCGGCACAAACAATCCCTGGCATATTGTGGTGCTCGGCTAACCAAAAACGGTTAAAACCGAGTTCATCAGCTTTTTGTGCATAGGCTGTACTTTTATTTAAGGTATCACTAACAGTGGCACCTTTAGGCATAGGCGCCAGTTCTAGTAACGAAAAAGGGGTAGAAGTTAACACAATCGCCGCTCCTTAAATGCAGATAATTTAGGTGCTGCAATGCCACATACTTAAAACTAGTAACTGGGGCTTTTTATTCGTTATTCAACATGTTTTAGCACATAGATATAAAAACTTAAACTCACAGCC
>NZ_BADU01000031.1:0-21169 GCF_000239875.1 Pseudoalteromonas sp. BSi20311
CTTACATTCTACCTAGTTTAAGGCTACTAATAAGCCTCTGTGCACTGCTAGCATTTTCCTCTCACGCCCAATCAAAATGGTCTGTAGGCTTAGGCGCTATCTCGGTCGAATCTCCTTATCTTGATACCGACAATACAACTATCGCCTTACCCACTATCGATTACTATGGCGAAAATTTAACAGTAAGAGGCATTGCCGCAGATTATAAGTTATTTAAAAAAGAAGGCTTTAGTTGGTCTGTTATCCTTGAGCCTCGTCAGTTTTTTGATTCCACTGACTCAGATAATGTTGCCATCAGCTCGCTAGATGAACGAAAACTGTCTTTGTATGCAGGCACCCGAATTATGCACCGTTCGCGCTTTGGTATTATTAGAGCCAGTGTGTCCCACGATGTATTAGGTCATGGTAATAGTGCAAAGCTTAACAGCCATTATAGTTACCCAATTAAGCTTTCAACGCGATTATCTTTAACGCCATTTATCGGCATAGAGCTAAGCAGCCGTACTTTATCAAATTATTATTATGGTGTTGCACAGGGAGAATCAAATACGTTTGACGCTTATGAGCTTGGCTCAACGGTTAACTATCAATCAGGAATAGTGGCTAATTATCAGCTAAATAAACAGTGGAATATTAACGCCATGCTTAAATACAGCCAACTGGATGATGATATTAAAAACTCACCCATTGTTGCAGATAACAACCTATCTACAGCTATGCTGTCTGTAAGCTATCATTTTTAAACTTTGCCGTGCAGAGGATTGCACGGCACTACTACAAAATGCTTTAAACACCCACCACAACTTTAATTGCCAGCGCAATAAATACCGCACCTAACAGCCTATCTAACCATATATTTTGCTTAGTAAAACCAAAGCGTTTTTTAGACACCTCAGTGAGTAAGGCTACCAATAAATACCAGCCAGTATCTATTACAAAAACCGTTAAGCACATAATGATGCCAATACTTAAAGTAAGATTCTCTGGGTCAATAAATTGTGAAAATAACGCCAGAAAGAAAATTGCTAGCTTGGGGTTTAAAAATGCAATGGCAAAGCCATCTTGTAACGCCTTAGAGCTGCTCACTTCGCTTTGCTGAATGTTTAGCTCGCTGTCGTTGGGCTTTGAAAATAGTATTTTCAAACCTAAATACGCTAAATAGGCTGCCCCTAAGTACACTAATAATTGGTACACAGTAGGAAACTGCAACATCAATGCGCCTAACCCCAACAATGAAGCCGCTGCATATAAGCCCACTCCAAAACCATGACTTAACGCTGCCAGCATGCCATTTTTCATGCCACCGCTTAAGCTATGCTTTAATACCACAGCTAAACTGGGACCAGGCGACATTGCGCCCATCATGCACACCAATGCTAAGCTCAACCATAATGATAATGCCATTAGTAACCCTTATATTTCTTCATTTTCAATAAGTAATGCATAACCATGCACTTGCCCATAAAAGCCTGTCAATGGCACTGCGTTTATTACTTTCCAGCCGTCTTGGTTTAATTCCTGTATGCGATCATTTAGTGCGACTATATCTACCCCACCCAAAAAACGGGCCTTTCTGAATTCGATTACTTTTTGCATTTTAATCCTTGTTGAACTTATAACATGTATTCAAAATCGTAATGGTGAATCCCTTGCTCAATCCGTATTTTCATACTGCCGGTTAATCCTGCGAGCTCATCAGTGCCTGAGTCGGGTACCACTTTTAAAATCAAGCTATCTTGGCCTTTATCCATGGTGCCAAAATGCTGCAGTACAAAACCACCTTGCAAACCATCAAGTTCGCCTATTACTTGTTCAATAGCCACATAACCGGCACTGCCTTGGGTGGGGGTCATGGCGCTGAGCATTTCACCTTGGCTAGTTGCGGTTAGGCCACCAGTAAATTGTTTATCAATCGACATCCGACCTAAATTAACGCCTTGCTGCCCGTGTGCATACCCCTCTATAGGCGCTAATGTAACGGTAAACTCGCCTGTTACCTGTTTAGTTGTCATAATTTTTCCTTATTGATGATTTTTAATACTATTGATTTTTAATCTATTGATGCCATATCTATACCTTAATCATCAATAAGAATCTACTATGCCTACAGACAAGCCTGCTTCAGATAAAGCCGCTTTTAGCGCTTTATTCCCCATATTTAATTTTATTAAGCCCTATAAATGGGTAGTTTTAGGGGCTTTAGTGGCGTTACTTGCCACCGCAGGAGTTAACTTATCGCTAGGCCAAGGCGTTAAGTTTGTGATTGATCATGGCTTTATTGCCGGCTCGCAAGCGCAATTACAACAAGCTGTGTTGGTATTAATTGGTTTGATCAGTTTATTGGCAGTGGGTACATTCAGCCGATTTTATTTAATGTCGTGGATTGGCGAACGAGTCAGTAACGACATTCGAAAAGCCGTGTTTAATCGTATTGTTACCTTGCACCCGAGTTACTTTGAAGAAAATCGTAGCGGCGAGCTGATGTCGCGTTTAACCACCGACACCACATTATTACAATCTATTATTGGCTCGTCATTTTCTATGGCACTGCGAAGCTCGCTAATGTTAGTCGGTGGTTTAATTATGCTACTTGTTACTAATTTAAAGCTTACCTTAGTCGTCGTGGCCTGCGTCCCTTTAGTACTGGTGCCTATGTTAGTTTTTGGTAAAAAGGTACGCAAACTTGCAAGTTCTAGCCAAGATGCGATTGCAGATATCAGCACCTACGCGGGTGAGATCATTCAAA
Organism: Pseudoalteromonas sp. BSi20311; assembly: GCF_000239875.1. NCBI lineage: Bacteria > Pseudomonadati > Pseudomonadota > Gammaproteobacteria > Alteromonadales > Pseudoalteromonadaceae > Pseudoalteromonas > Pseudoalteromonas sp. BSi20311. The sequence goes on from NZ_BADU01000031.1 coordinate 2,747, forward strand.
ACATAAAAGTGGTACAAAGTTATAGCCATGAGCAGCAAGAGCAATCTGCTTTTGCTAATGAAACCGAAAAGGCCTTCAATGTTGCCAAAAGCCGCATTAAACAGCGCTCGTTTTTAATTGCAGCAGTTATTTTTCTTACCTTTAGTGCTATTAGTGCCATGCTCTGGGTAGGCGGTAGTGATGTGCTCGCAGGCACTATGACGGGCGGTGAACTCGGTGCTTTTGTGTTTTATGCCATTATGGTGGCCATGTCGGTAGCAACCGTTGCTGAGGTTTATGGTGAACTACAACGTGCCGCAGGGGCAGCTGCCCGACTGCTTGAACTGCTCGCCGTTAAAAGTAAAATACAAAATCCCGAAATTCCACAAGATGATCAGTTACATGCAACAACAAGTAACAGTGCAATTTCACTTGAAGGTATTAGTTTTAATTACCCTTCTCGCCCAGATGTAAGCGCATTAAATAATATCAGCTTAAATATTGAAACAGGTAAAACCGTGGCTATTGTTGGCCCTTCAGGTGCCGGTAAAACCACCTTGTTTGAACTGTTACAGCGTTTTTATGACCCTGCTAGCGGAGCGATTAAGTTTCATAATATAAATATTAAACAGTTGTCGTTAAACACCTTACGCAACAAAATGGGGATGGTGGCACAAAACCCGATTTTATTTAGCTCTGATGTTACGCATAACATTCGCTATGGCAACCCAAGCGCCAGTGACGAGCAAGTTTATGCAGCCGCTAAACATGCCCATGCCGATGAATTTATAAAACAGTTACCACAAGGCTATAACAGCTTCTTAGGTGAGCAAGGTGTAAGGCTATCGGGTGGGCAAAAGCAACGTATTGTTCTTGCTCGCGCCATTTTAAAAGACCCAGAGATACTGCTACTTGATGAGGCTACCAGCGCGCTTGATGCGCAAAGCGAGCATCATGTTCAGGCCGCACTTGAACACTTAATGCAAAATAGAACAACGCTGATTATTGCCCATAGACTGGCCACGGTAAAACATGCCGATATGATTGTAGTAATGGAAAATGGCGAAATAAAAGCTACAGGCACTCATCAGCAATTAATGGCAAGTAACCCTTTGTATCAAAAACTATGTGAATTACAGTTTAATTTAGATTGATTGCATTTTAGTTGCTACTTCTTTTTAAGCCATTTATTCATTGCGGTATCGTAAGCCTCAGTTAGCTTAGTTTTATCGCACTTTACACCAGCTATGTAACTTTCGGGCAAGTCATTTTTTGGCATAACCCCTGCACCAACGGATACCTTTCTAAAACAGCTATCACCTCGTCGATAAGTGGTAAATTGCATATTTTGCTGCTCTATTTTTAATAGTGGCTTTACCTTGCCTGGATGCTCTTTTGGGACTGTAATACGCTTTTTCTGAGGGTCACTCTTTGCAGTATCAGAATAGCCAGTTTGTTGCTGTAAAATACTGTTGAGTCCTTTGTTTAAATCGATCTTTTTGTAAGGCTTTAAAATTACAGACTGGGTATTTTTAGTGCTGATCTTTACCGGCTCAGTCGTTTTATCTGTTTTTTTATTAATCGCATTTAATGATTTTGATTGGGTTGCATTGTCAGGCTCAATTGAGTTGATTTCTGAATTCACATTTTTGTTAGCGCGTTGTTGAGGGGGTTGTTGTATTGCTTTAATTTTGGCAGGCACACTTACCATATAAGCTTTAATTGGGGTTGATTGTGGCGGCTTTATTTTAGGTGCTTTTAATGAGGCAACAAAAAACAAAACTAATCCATGTAAACATACCGATAAAATAATTGCCGTGCGCCACGCTGCCATAAATATGTCCTTATCGAAGAACTATTTGTGACAGCTAACGCAGGCAAAAGTGCCATTAAAATATACAAAACCACGCATTTGCGCGGTTTTAGCTATTAACCTTGTGTATTAGGCACTATTTGAATTTCGACGCGGCGGTTTTGCGCGCGACCATTCGCGGTATCGTTAGTGGCAATTGGGCGTGATTCACCAAAGCCGCTCGTGCTTACTCGTGCAGCCATAATTTGTTGGTTTACCAAGTAATTTTTTACACTTTGTGCACGCTGCTCTGAAAGAGTCATATTGTAACTATCTTTGCCCGTGCTGTCGGTGTGACCTTCAACACTTAAGTAGGTTTTTTCGTATTTATTCATTACACTTGCTATCGCATTTAGAGTGTCATGAAAGCCCGATGAAATATAAGATTGATCAGTCGCAAACGTAATATTAGATGGCATCACTAAGCGTAAGTTATCACCTTCACGTACCACTTCAACTCCCGAACCTGCTAGTTCATCACGAAAAGCAGCCTCTTGTTTATCCATGTAATCACCTACAGCTGCACCCGCTAGCGCACCAATAGCTGCACCAATAAAAATACGTTTATCTTTGTGGTTACCTGTAGCTTTACCTAAAATTCCCCCTGCTGCAGCACCAATGGCGGCGCCTTTACCCGTGTTATTCATTTCACAGCCAGAAAGTAATACAGCAACGACAGTGACACTTAAAAGTGATTTAGTTAACATCATGGTAATTTCCTATTCATTTAGAATTTATTATTGCGATTATGCAAATATATGTATGAACCAACAATGAAGAATAATGTATAAGCGTTGATATTGCCTATCAAATAAGGAAGTAGTGATAGCGTTTCATAATAATGTCATACTTGTTTGTGACAATTTTATGATTTATCAAAAGGCGATGGACACTATGTTAATTGCGATTTTCAGACAGTTCTTTTTGCTTGGCTGCATGAGCTTTGGCGGCCCTGCCGCGCATTTAGGTTACTTTAAGCACCACTTTGTTGATTCGCTTCGCTGGTTAAGTACAGCGCGTTACGCGCAGCTAATTAGCTTAAGTCAAGCTCTGCCAGGCCCTGGTTCAAGTCAGGTTAGCTTTGCTATTGGCGTAGAACGTGCTGGTGTACTCGGTGGTATCGCTGCGTTTATAGGCTTTACCCTGCCTTCGTTTTTGATCATGGTGCTAATTGCAATAAGTGCACATCAGTTTGATGCTGTTTATTTTGCTATTATTGCAGGTTTGAAACTATTTGCCGTGGTTATTGTTGCTGATGCGACCCTTAGTATGGCGAAAAGCTTTTGCACCAGTGCGGTACTTAAACTTCTGGCAATAATGAGTACTTTAGCACTGATTTTATTTCCTATGTTGGGCACTCAAATCGCCATTTTAGTAACCGCTGCCATTATCGGTGCTTTATGGCCTTTACTTAACTTAGCTAAATCTACAGAAAATGTTAGCAGAGAAAAAACCAACATCAATTGGATTGCTCTTGGCTTATTTGCACTACTACTTGCCATCAGCTTTATCCCACTTGGCGAAAACGCTGCGTTATTCGCGCCTTTTTACCAAGCAGGTGCCATGGTATTTGGTGGTGGACACGTTGTATTACCTGTTTTGCAAGCGGGAGTTCCAACGCTGAGTAATGATCAATTCTTAACTGCGTACGCCAGTGCCCAAGCCGTTCCTGGCCCAATGTTTACTATCGCCACCTACTTGGGGGCACAATTGAACTCTGCACAACCATTAGTGGGTGCGCTAATCGCAACATTATTGATATTTTTACCCGGTTTTTTACTGATGCTGGCGTTTCAAAAAAGCTGGATAAACTTGGCCAGTAATCCTCGCTTTGCCAGCTCAATTGCAGCGCTTAATGCTGCTGTAGTTGGCTTTTTGGCAGCTGCATTATATTCACCCATTTGGACTTCTGCCGTAAGCAATATTTGGCAAATTGCATTAGTGATTGCTGCGTTTGCATGGTTACGTATTAAAAAGCCACCTATTTGGTGGCTATTGTTATTGTTTATTGGTGTTGGCCTTGGACAGCATTATTGGGCACTTTAATGCTGGGTTTACCTGCCATATTGGCCCCGTCAGCTGGGCTTAATTGCCCACTGACACTTTGATAAGCGCGCAGCCCAAACACAGGTAATACGGCCAGTAAATGGTCCATAATTTCAGCTTGTAAATGCTCGTAAGATATCCAACGTTTGTCTTCACTGAAGCAGTAAAACTCAATCGGTAAGCCATGATTAAGCGGTTGTAGTTCACGCACCATAAGTGTGAGCGAGGTATTGATTTTACTGTGTTGTTTTAAGTAACCCTCTGCATAGCGACGAAATAGCCCTAAGTTCGACACCGGATCGGGAAGTGTGCCTAGTCGAATATATTCTTGCAGTGGTATAGCCGCTTCTATTTGCGCTTTAAAATCGTCATTAACTAAAAAGATGCTGTTCATATCAATGTTTAAAGAACGCTTGATGCGTCGCCCACCAGATTCTTGCATACCGCGCCAATTTTTAAATGAACCGGCCACCAGCATATAAGTGGGGATGGTCGTTATGGTGTTATCCCAGTTACGTACTTTTACGGTATTAAGTCCTAAATCAATCACTTCGCCATCGGCGCCGTAGTTATCTACTTGGATCCAATCTCCATAGGTCACCAAACGATTAGCGGCAATTTGAATGCTGGCGACAAAACCTAATATGGTGTCTTTAAATACTAATAAAGTAACAGCGGCGATCGCACCAAAACCAGAGAGAATATAAGTCGGCGATTTTTCAAGCACAATACTAACAATTAATATTGAACACACAATAAAGGTGATCAGCTTAACCACTTGAATTAACCCTTGAATGGGCACTTCGCGGGCAAAATCTAATTGGTTATAAATAGCACCAGCAATGCTTACAATACTGCTAATAATAAAACCAATATAAATAATTAATAATGCTTGGCCAATGGTTTTAAGGATCTCTTGAGCAATTGCATTAACCGGATAAACACTATCAAATGTGGCTAAAAAAAGCACACAGCACAGCAAGCAGGCAATCCGCTTATTGAGCTTAGTTAACATAGGTGACAATGAACCAATACGCTCAGGCGAGAGTTTAGTCACCACCTTTTGAATACCCGGTAACATCAAGCGACGAGTAAATAAGTAAACAAATAATAATGAAAGAATGCCAATTGATGAGGCGGTAATTGCACTGAGAAAAAAAGCATCGGGGACTTTTTCAAACCAAGGAGTAATTAGCTCCTGTAGGTGTGTTTTGCTCATGGTATTTCAATTTCCTTACTGGGAGTTAATTCAGTACTAGCTTGCTGAATATGAATAGCGCTTAATTGCTTATCTTTTACTGTCCATAAGTTATTTAAGTATTGCTGAAACTGGGCCCTGAATGCCTTATCGGTTTGGTAACTGCCAATCATCTGTGTATTTATTGGCATAACCTCAATAGTAATATGAATAGACTCCAACTCGCCTTTTAAAATATTACGACACACATGATCTGACTGACCGCTATACACTAAACTGGTGTTAAGCATAGCGTCAAACTGCTCGTTTAAAACCTCTAAGGCAAAAGCAATTCCACCAGCCTTAGGCTTTAATAAATGCTGAAAAGGGCTTTGTTGATGCTGGTGCTTTTGCGCAGTAAAACGTGTACCTTCTACAAAGTTAACTATGGTTGTAGGGTGATGACGAAAGTTACGGCAACTGCGCTTAGTACGCTCGACATCTAAGCCTTTTAAATTCGGATTTTTAGCCAATTGCGCTTTGGTCACTCGTTTCATAAAGGGCATACCCATCGCCCACGCACCAGTGCCAATAAATGGCACGTATTTAAGCTCATCTTTTAAAAAAAACTTAGGGGCTGGCAATGCATCCAACGAGCTCAATACCGCAATATCAAGCCAGCTGATATGATTACTGATTAGCAAATACCAACTGTTGGCGTTTACCTCCCCACTAATATTAACTTTAATATTATTACAGCCTAGCCACAGCCCTAAGCGGTTACCTTTGCACCACCCTTTATACGCACTGTGTAATAATTTACCCACTACAGGTATGGGCAGCACTAATTTAACTAACCCAAGGGTAAGCACTAATGCGCCAAATATTATTAAATTAGCAAATAAAACACAGCCAACAATTAAGCCATTTAACCAATTAGGTAACCATTTTTTTAGCATAACTGTCAGCTCATTTTGTTATTTTTGTTTGAGATTAACCAACGTCTGGTTTTTTTCTTCCCACACGCGATTTAATTCACTTTGAAAGCGTACTCTAAAGTCAGGATCATTAGTGTAATCACCAATTAAGTCGTCACTAACGCCTTTTACTTCAACATGTACATCAATGTGTTTTACTTTACCGGCTGCAAAATCCATAAAGGTAGGAATGCCCTCAGGGTAATGAATAGTGACATTTACCACTTTAGAAATTTGCTCACCCATGGCTTGCATTACAAACGCCACACCACCCGCTTTCGGTTTAAGTAAGTGAGGAAACGGGCTATTTTGACGCGCATGCTTTTGCGCTGTAAAACGCGTCCCTTCAACAAAGTTAACCACACTGACTGGCATTTCTTTAAATTTTTCACAGGCTTTACGGGTGGTTTCTAAATCTTTACCACGCAATTTAGGATTCTTTTTTAATTGGCTTTTACTGGTGCGGGTCATAAAAGGAAAGTCGAGTGCCCACCAACATAAACCTAAAACAGGCACGTAAATAAGCTCTTTTTTCAAAAAGAAGTTTAAAAAAGGTATTTTGCGATTAAACACCCGCTGTAACACTAAAATATCCACCCAGCTTTGGTGGTTAGCAATGACTAGGTACCAATCTTTTAATTTAAGCTCTTCAAGACCAATAACATTAAGTTTTGTTGGCGTTAATAACGTTTGATTTAACGTGTTGAAGGTCACCCAAATAGAGGCACATTGCTTGGCCGTCCAACTCATTAATTTTTGTAGTGGTTTGATTGGGATTAACTTAACGATGCCACAAATAAAAATAGGCACAAACCAAAAAAGAGTGTTTATTGTATAAAAGAAAATACTAAATACACTGCGAATAACTGACATTACTTCTATTCCTTTAAACATCGCGCAGCCACTAAGACCGCGCTTAACTATGCAACTAAATTAATCTTCAAAATAGGTGTAGCCCTCAAGCCCTGCATTGAGCTCGGCTAGGTACCCTTCTTTACAGTGTTCTGATACATCAAGTTTATTAATTTGAGTGGCAAAGTTATCAGCTAATAACTCGCTATCATAATCAACAAATTTTAATACATCCTTAACGCTGTCTCCTTTAATGGCATTGGTTAATACATATCCCTGCTCATTAAGCTCAACATGGACTGAGTCGGTATCACCAAATAGGTTATGTAAGTCACCTAAAATCTCTTGGTATGCCCCCACCATAAACATGGCAATATGATACTGCTGACCTTGTGTATATTCAGGGATAGGTAAACTTGTTTCAATACCTGCACCTTCAACGTACTCACGTATTTGCCCGTCAGAATCACAAGTAATGTCTTGGATAATCGCGCGCTGAGTAAGCGGCTGCGTTAGGTTTTCGATGGGCATGACCGGAAATAACTGCTGAATACCCCATACATCAGGTAATGACTGAAACAATGAAAAATTCACAAACAGTTTATCGGCTAGCTTTTCGTTTAAATCATCCAGCACTTCGCGATGAGCGCGTGCGTTAACGCTTAACGATGCACGAACTCGGTGTAAAATCGTAAAGTAAAGCTGCTCTATTTTCGCCCACTCTAGCATGCTCACTAAACCATGCACGTATTGATCGTGTGCTTCGCTAAATAAGTGCATAGCATCATGATATATTTCAAGTGCCATACGTGGGTTCAAACGTTGTAAGCATTGCCACATTTCATCTAGCACTAATGCGCTGTTTTCCAATGGCGGTTCTGGGTTGAAATGATTCGGTGCTTTTTCTACATCAATGACATCGGTGATCAACACCGCATGATGAGCCGTTAATGCACGGCCAGATTCGGTAATAATCGCAGGATGCGTTAAGTTATGCTGATCGCACACATCGGCAAATGCATTCACTACATTACGCGCGTATTCTTCGACTGTGTAGTTCATTGAGCAGGCACTACGTGAGCCTGAGCCTTCATAGTCAACGCCAAGCCCGCCACCCACATCAACCGTATTTAGCGGTACACCGTATTGAGTTAATTCAGCAAAGTGGCGAGCACATTCGCGCAAGGCACGATGAATATCACGAATATTGGCGATTTGAGAACCAATATGAAAATGCACCATTTGCATTAAATGCAACTTGTTATGTTGCTTAAGTACTTCCACTGCACTGAGTACTTGCCCTGCGGTTAAACCAAACTTACCTTTTTCACCACCGGTATTTTGCCATTTACCTTTGCCAACCGAATTTAAGCGAATACGAATTCCAATAGCCGGTTCAATGCCTAAATTATCAATTTCTTCAAGCAATGTGGTTAGCTCTGAGAGTTTTTCAACCACAATTTTAACGCTGTGTCCCATTGCTTGACCAATACAGGCTAAACGTAAAAACTCGCTGTCTTTGTAGCCGTTACATACAATAGTAATAGGCTCTTTCGCCACCCCTAAAATGGCCATTAGTTCAGGCTTAGAACCGGCTTCAAGTCCCACTAAGCCACTTGGGTGAGCTAATAACTTACTCACAACAGAGCGCTGCTGGTTTACTTTAATAGGATAAACACAGGTGTATTTGCCGTTATATTCGCGGTTAGTGCGCGCTTGAGTGAAGGCATTGGTGAGCGTATCTACACGATTTTTTAAAATATCAGTAAAGCGCACCAGTACGGGCAATGTTAACCCTTGCTGCTTAAATTGCTCAGTAAGCTGACTTAAAGAAATGGCAGGTTTTGTTTGGTCGCCATCAGGATAGGCTATCAACTCACCTTGTGCGTTAATATCAAAATAACCATCGCTCCAATGAGCAACATTGTATGTAGCACGTGCTGTTTCTAAACCCCAAGTCATGGCAACTCTTCTTTATTAAATTAGGTGTAAAGGGGCATTTTAATACGTCACTATCTGCTAAGCTAACAAAAATTGAACTTTCCCCTCTTTATAGCTAACTTTATTCGCTAAAGAGAGTAAAATTTGATTGAGCAATAGGCCAAGCACTGGCAGAATTGCCTCCTTTTTTTCATACTCAACCAAAAGTGTAACAACAACTATGGCAAATTTAGATCAAAGTAAGTGGTTTACTGAAATTAGCGACCGCGATGGCAGCGCATTTTCATTACGTATTAACAAAAAGTTAGATGAAAAACAGTCTCCTTTTCAAAAAGTAGAAATGTTTGAAACCACAGACTTTGGTAATTTAATGATCATTGATAGTTGTACTATGGTAAGTAGCCGTGAAAACTTTTTTTACCACGAAATGATCAGCCACCCAGCATTACTGGCGCATCCAAACCCAAAAAATGTAGTTATTATTGGTGGCGGCGACTGCGGTACGTTACGTGAAGTGCTCAAGCACCCAAGCGTAGAAACTGTAACCCAAATCGATATTGACGAAGTAGTTACCCAAATGTCGTTAAAGTACTTCCCAGAGTTATGTGAATCAAATAATGACCCACGTGCTACTGTGATGTTTGACGATGGCATTAAATACATGCGCGAAGCAGCTGGTGAGTCTATTGATGTAGTGATTGTTGATGGTACTGATCCGGTAGGCCCAGGTGAAGGTTTATTTAACCATGCGTTTTATACTAGCTGTTTAAACGCACTTCGCCCTGGTGGAATACTGGTACAACAAAGTGAATCGCCATTAATGCATATGCCACTGTTAGTTGAAATGCGCGAAGCTATGCTAAGTGTTGGTTTTAACGATTTACAAACACTCCCATTCCCACAACCTATTTACCCAAGTGGGTTATGGTCAGTGACGCTAGCTCGCAAATCTGAGGCATTTAATGGCTTTAGAGAAGACGGCGCAGCAATAATTGCACAGCATAGTGAATACTACAATGGCGGCATTCATCACGGTGCACTCGCAACACCTAATTACATGAAACGCGCTTTTGATAAAAAATAATAAGTTATAAATATAAAACAGGGCTCGCTAGAGCCCTTTTTTATGTGTTTAATTACACTGAATACGTTTGCAGTCATCTCGTAATAACCCCACCTTCACTTTATGCTCATAGTCTACAATTTGACATAAAGGACACACAATGAGATTACCTTTACTGCTAGTTGCTTTACTTTCAAGCAGCGCTTTTGCAAAAGAAGCCATGCTGGAATCGCCTGATCAAAAAATTAAAATCACCATATCTGATCAATCTTCATCTCCTTACTATTCTATTAGCTTTAATGGTAAACCTGTTATTGCGCAGTCACATTTAGGTTTTAGATTTAAAAGCCAAGCGCCATTTGATGAAGGTTTTGTTATTAGTGAAGTAACCCACTCACAAACAGATAGCCAATGGCAACAGCCTTGGGGTGAGCGCCAAACCGTTGTCGACAAGCACAATGAAATTGCCGTTACCTTTAATAAACCCGCACCCCACGGTGGCACATACACAGTGCGATTTAAAGCCTTTGATAGCGGTGTGGGATTTCGCTATGAAGTCCCTAAACAAGCCGGTTTTGAAAAAATAGAAATTACTAAAGAGCTGACCGAGTTTGCCATCGCCGGTGCCGATAAAGCCACCGCATGGTGGATACCTGCTCGCGGTTGGAATCGTTACGAATATGTCTACAACACCACAGCCTTACAAGATGCTGCACTCGCTCACACCCCTTTTACCTTTAAAAATGGTAACGGTGTACATGTCAGCATTCATGAAGCAGCCCTAGTTGATTATGCGGGCATGGTGCTTAACCAACGTCGCCCAGGCACTTTTAGCGCCGATTTAACGCCATGGTCAGATGGTATAGCAGTCAAAAAGCACGGTGCATTTAATACACCTTGGCGCACCATTCAAATTGGCGAACATGCGGTAGACTTAGTTAATTCAGATATTATTTTAAATCTAAATGAGCCAAATAAGCTCGGTGATGTGTCCTGGGTTAAACCAGGCAAATACGTAGGTATTTGGTGGGGCATGCACATCAATGAGAATACTTGGGGCAGTGGCGAAAAACACGGTGCCACCACAAAAAATACCAAATACTACATGGACTTTGCCGCAAAATACGGCTTTGATGGTGTATTAGTGGAAGGTTGGAACACCGGTTGGGATGGCGACTGGTTTTATAATGGTGATGTATTTAGCTTTACTCAGCCTTATGACGATTTCGATATTGCAGCGCTTACACAGTACGGTAAAGAAAAAGGGGTGCAGTTAATTGGTCATCATGAAACCTCTGGCAATGTTAGTAATTATCGCGACCAAATGGAAGACGCTTTTGCGCTTTACGAGCAATCAAATGTAAGCCAAATTAAAACCGGTTATGTGGCCGATGGTGGCAATATTAAACGCATTGATGAAAACGGCATTGCCCGTTTTGAGTGGCATGACGGCCAATTTATGGTTAATGAGTACTTATACAACGTTAAGCTAGCTGCAAAACATAAAATAAGTATTAATACTCATGAGCCAATAAAAGACACCGGCCTTCGCCGAACTTACCCTAATTGGATTGCTCGTGAAGGCGCTCGCGGCCAAGAATTTAACGCATGGGGCACGCCACCCAATCCACCAGAGCACATTCCAATGCTTGCTTTTACGCGTATGCTTGCAGGCCCAATGGACTTTACACCGGGTATTTTTGATATGAGCTTTAATGGCTTAGGTGGCGATACAAACCGTCCGCAAACAACACTTGCAAAGCAATTAGCACTTTATGTTGTAATGTACAGCCCAATTCAAATGGCGGCTGATTTACCTAAAAATTATTTAGCTAAGCCCGATGCTTTTCAATTTATTCAAGACGTACCGACCGATTGGCAACAAAGTATTGCGCTTGATGGCGAAGTAGGCGACTTTATTGTATTTGCACGCAAAGAGCGCAAGCGCGATAACTATTCAGGGAACGATTGGTACTTAGGTGCAGTTACCGATGAAAATGCCCGCACCATTGAGATTAAACTCGACTTTTTAGATAAAGATAAACAGTTTGAAGCGCAAATCTACCAAGACGGTAAAAACGCTGAATGGAAGAACAATCCTTATGATTTAAGCATTGAAAAACGCACTGTTACCGCAAGCGATAAGCTAACATTAAAATTGGCCACCAGTGGCGGTACAGCCATTCGTTTTAAAGCCCTCTAGTAGTTAATCTGAACTCTAGATAATAAATTAACGCTATCTGCAACCATGCAGATAGCGTTATTAGCTTGGATTAGTAACCTTTATCGGTAGGTATATTTGCGCACTTAAACCACCTTCAGGGCGATTAGAGAGCACCACCTTGCCGCCATGCATATCGATAATACGCTTAATAATTGCAAGGCCTAGGCCGCTACCTTCACTACCGCGAGCTGCATCACCTTGTTTAAACGGTTCAAATACTGACTCCAACTCGCTTTCAGGAATACCCGGACCACTATCGTTGACCGCAATAACCACATATTTTTTATTGGAATTAAAATAACTGAGTACTTCAATATCACCCTCTGAGTAGCGTAGTGCATTTTCTATCATATTGGTCACTACTCGCTTAATCGCGACACTACTTATGGGAATTTTTCCAATATTAGGATTCGGTTTAAACGTGATCACCCGTTGATGCTTAAGCTCACTTTGTACGACTTCACCAAGGAGCGCATTAATATCTTCGCAGGTTTGTTCTTCACGTTTATGATGGCGTAAATATTCGATAAATTGATCGATAATGCCATTCATATCTTCAATATCGTAAATAATGCCTTCACGTAAATAATCATCTTCATCAACCATCATTTCTGTGGCTAAACGAATACGCGTAAGCGGTGTGCGTAAATCATGAGAAACACCGGCCATAAGTAATCGACGGTCGTTTTCAAGGGCAGCAATACCTCGCGACATTTGATTAAAGGCGCGCGTTACCTCAATAACCTCACTCGACCCTTGCTCTTGTAACTTGGTACTAAAGTCGCCTACCCCTACTTTTATCGCAGCTTGTTGTAATGCTTTTAGTGGTCGGTTCAAATGCCTGGCAAATAACCAACCTCCTAGTACACTTAAAAAGCCGATACTAGAAAGATAAAAGGTTAAAAACTCAAGGTTACTTTCTTTAAATCCGGTGAGCGGCACTTTGACCCAATAACCCGGCGCCTGCGGGGCTTCTACCCAATAAATAAGCGGATCAGTTTGACTAATGCGCACCCGAGAAAAGCCATTTAATTGCTCAGACATACTACGCGATAGCCCAGAATACTCACGACTTTGGCCTAAACCATGACGCATAGCTTCACGCTGAGTCATTACTTCAATGCCGGTTATTTCAAAAAACTTCTCAGAGACTTCATCGGTGACTTCAACGCCATCTTCCCAATCAATAAACACGGTTTTAATTTGCTTAGCCAGCATTAAATTAACTTGTTCAATGGTGGGTTTAACTACATATAAACTTACCGTGACGTAGGAGACTATTTGGTTAATAAGCAACAAAGCGGCAACCAAAAATACGGTTTGTCCAAACGCACTACGCGGAAACATTCCCATAATGATTACTTTTCACCGTCAGGAACAAATACATAACCTAAACCCCATACCGTTTGAATATAGCGTGGGTTAGCGGCATCGACTTCGATCATTCTACGAAGGCGTGATACTTGAACATCAATACTGCGCTCAAGCGCACTGTAGTCTCGCCCTCTAGCTAAGTTCATTAATTTATCACGACTTAATGGCTCACGCGGATGAGACACTAACGCTTTTAGCACCGCAAATTCACCACTAGTGAGTGACACCGTGTTATCGCCTTCACTCATTTCGCGGGTGGCTAAATTTAGGGTAAATTTACCAAACGCAATTAAGTTCTCCTGCGCTGAAGGCGCCCCTGGTACTTCTTTTGATTGGCGACGTAAAATGGCTTTTATGCGCGCTAATAGCTCGCGAGGATTAAACGGTTTCGGAATATAGTCGTCAGCGCCGAGTTCTAGGCCAATAATGCGATCGACTTCATCGCCTTTGGCGGTCAGCATAACAATAGGGATTTGGTTTTCTTTTTGGCGTAAACGTCTACAAATAGAAAGCCCATCTTCGCCGGGCAGCATTAAATCAAGCACCATTAGATGAAAGTTTTCACGCTCAATTAGTCTATCCATTTGCTCCGAATCAGCAGCTGTTCTGACAATAAACCCTTGCTCTACCAAGTAGCGTTCCAGCAAACTGCGTAAACGTTTATCGTCATCAACCACCAATACTTTTACTGTCTCTTGTCCCATAATCTGTTGCTTATTTTTATAATTTATTAATCGTTAATATAAATGAAAAACTTAATAATAAAAAACTAATTAAGTGCTTAGATTGTTACTGAACATTTCAAATTCATTGATAGCTATTTTATCTCGACAAGCTGCCTTTATTTTAATACCTTGCCACTCATGAAGATTAAACAAGAACTCAGCGTGAAAACAAACTTAATTACTCGCGAAGGTTATTTACAATTGCAGCAAGAACATGATCATCTTTGGAATGAAAAACGTCCAGAAGTGACTAAAATTGTGAGTTGGGCTGCTAGCCTAGGTGATCGCTCTGAAAACGCAGACTATCAGTACAACAAACGTTTACTACGTCAAATTGACCGTCGTGTTCGCTATTTACGAAAACGCATCCCCGATTTAAAAATTGTTGACTACTCACCTGTACAAGACGGCAAAGTTTTTTTTGGAGCGTGGGTAGAAATAGAAAACGAGGCCGGTGAGTGTAAAAATTTTAGAATTGTCGGCCCCGATGAAATTTATGATCGCAACGACTATATTTCTATCGATTCACCAATGGCGCGAGCGCTATTAAAAAAACAAGTAGACGATGATTTTGAGGTCATGACTCCGCAAGGTGCTAAGCAGTGGTACGTAAATAACATTATCTATCAAAAATGACAGCGCTTAGTTTTGATTCAGATCATATTAACTTTTTATTGTTTATATTATCTGAGTAAGCTATAACTAAAGTTACTCAAGTAATGTTGTATTAACTTGAGAGTAGTTAATTAAGGTCATCATTATGTCAAACATAACAGCGCGCATATTACAAAATGCCCTCGTGTTTGCACTCTTCATGAGTGTGAGTTTGACATTGCATGGTGCACCTAAAAATAACAAACTTGATGCTGGTTTTGCTCCAGCTGAATTTATTGTTTGTGACTCCCCTGACCAAGCAAACCTCGACACCGATATAGATTCTCATGTTGGTGTTATTGCGCTTAGAGAAATTCAACCACTTCCTTTAGCGTTTTTCTTTCATTATGAAAGTAGATTTTTAGCCACTGCCTACAATCATGCAAACCCGCGAGCGCCACCCGTTATTTAATTTAATAACTTGCTTTTAAACATTATTAAATTTTTATAACTATTTATTTAGGTGGATATTATGTCTAACTTTAAAGAACTCCGTACCCAAGATATTTCTCATGGCACTATTGCTGATACTTTTACTAATGAGGCTGTGATTGATTTAACCTCTCCAGCAACACGTATAGTAACTAGCTTTACTCAAACAAGTCCTATGCGCGCAGCGTTTGATACAACCATTGAACAAGCATCAAAACAGTTAAATACTCAGCGCTCTGATTTTATTTTAGTGACTGACGAACATCAAAAACTAATTGGAATTGTCGCAAGTGCAGATTTACAAAGCTCAAAAATCATGATTTTAGCGCAGCGTTTAGGCTTGCCTCGTAGTGAAATTAGCTTACGCTATTTAATGACACCGCTGAGTAATTTAATGGGTGTAAGTATGAAAAGCTTAAGCTACTCATGCATTGGTGATGCACTGCAAACTATGGAACATCATGGCGCTATGTTTTTATTAGTCACTGCAGCTAATAATGAAATAAGTGGTTTAATTTCAGCACGCGATATAGCACGTAAGCTACAAATTCCTGTTCATATTAGTCCAATAGCGCACACATTTAGTGAAGTACTTGAAAGTGTAGAGCACCCTCACTAAATCCGCTTTTTATTAGTATAGTTCCAACCCCAGTAATGGCATCTTAAGGCAAGTAAAATAGCTTGCTTTAAGAGCTTTTTATTACCCTCCCCTGTGATATTATTCAAGACATTGACGCATCAGTTAACTTTTTAGCTGGTCTTATTTTTTGTATTAAAAGGTTTTTGCATGAGCGATATCTCTGCACGTTTAGCAACTGAGCTAAATGCACAGCAGCAACAAGTGGTTGCAGCAACAAAGTTACTTGATGAAGGCGCAACCGTCCCCTTTATTGCCCGTTACAGAAAAGAAGTGACCGGTGGATTAGATGACACCCAACTACGCCTTCTAGAGCAACGTTTATCTTATTTACGTGAACTTGAAGAGCGTCGTGGCTTTATCCTGTCGACGATAGAATCTCAAAATAAACTTACCGGTGAATTAGCGGCTGATATTAAAGCAGCACAAAGTAAAACCGAACTAGAAGACTTATATTTGCCTTATAAAGCAAAGCGCCGCACTAAAGGTCAAATAGCTATTGAAGCCGGTTTAGAACCGCTAGCCGATGCGTTATTTAACGATCCGATGCTTGACCCAGACGCTGAGGCTGCACAATTTATTAATGTCGACAAAGCAATTGTCGATACTAAAGCAGCGCTTGATGGTGCTAAGTTTATTTTAATGGAACGCTTTGCCGAAGACGCTAAATTACTCGCTAAATTTAGAACTCATATTAGCCAAAATGGGGCGATTGAAAGCAAACTTATTGATGGCCAAGAACAAGCGGGGGCTAAATACCGAGACTACTTTGAACATCAAGAACCGTTAAAAAAAGTCCCCTCGCACCGTGCACTAGCCATGCTAAGAGCGCGTAATGAAGGCGTTTTACAGTTAACTATTAATCCTGAGCCGAGCGCTGAAAATCCAGCGCAATTATGTGCACAGATGATTAGCGATCATTACCGCCTAGATATTAAAAACAAACCTGCCAGCGCTTGGTTATTAACCGTGGTGCAATGGGCGTGGAAAATTAAGCTTGGATTACACTTAGAAAATGAATTTTTAGCCGCAATGCGTGAAAAAGCCGAAACCGGTGCCATTGATGTATTTGCTAAAAACTTAAAAGACTTATTAATGGCAGCCCCTGCAGGTCCTCGCACTACGTTAGGCTTAGATCCTGGTTTACGTACCGGTTGTAAAATTGCCGTGGTTGATAGCACAGGTAAGCTGCTTGCTACCCAAACGATTTTTCCACATGCACCACAAAATCATTGGGATAAATCATTACGCACGCTCGAGCAGCTATGTCGTCAACATAAGGTAGAGCTTATTGCAATTGGTAACGGCACCGCTTCTCGCGAATCAGATAAACTAGTTGGCGAACTTATCAAAGCCAATACCGAGCTTAAACTGAATAAAATCATGGTCAGTGAGGCCGGCGCTTCGGTGTACTCTGCGTCTGAGTTTGCTGCTAATGAATTTCCGGATTTAGATGTATCTTTACGCGGTGCCGTGTCTATTGCACGCCGCCTCCAAGATCCATTAGCTGAGCTGGTTAAAATAGAGCCTAAGTCTATTGGTGTAGGTCAATACCAACATGATGTATCGCAAAGCCAACTGGGGCAAAGCCTAATTTCGGTGGTAGAAGACTGTGTAAACAGTGTCGGTGTTGATTTAAATATGGCCTCTGTACCTTTGCTTGCACGTGTTTCTGGCTTAAACAAAACCTTAGCGCAAAACATTGTAAACTACCGTGATACAAATGGGTCATTTACAAAACGCAGTCAGTTAAAAAAAGTAGAGCGCTTGGGGCCAAAAGCATTTGAACAAGCAGCCGGCTTTTTACGCATTAACAATGGCAGCGATCCACTAGACAACTCATCAGTTCACCCTGAAGCATACCCTATCGTTAAGCGTATTTGTGAGCACAATCAGGTAGACGTAAATAACCTCATTGGTAATAAGGAGTTTTTAAATAAGCTCGCTGCAAATGACTATATTGACGATAAATTTGGCCTGCCTACCGTGACCGATATCATTAGCGAGCTTGATAAACCGGGTCGCGATCCGCGCCCTGAATTTAAAACTGCTGAGTTTAAAGCGGGCGTTGAAAAAATTAGTGATTTAAAACCAGGCATGATTTTAGAAGGCGTGGTATCGAACGTTGCTAATTTTGGTGCATTTGTTGATGTAGGTGTCCATCAAGATGGGCTAGTGCATATTTCAGCTATTACTAATAAGTTTATTTCAGACCCGCGAGAAGTGGTTAAAGCTGGTGACATTGTTAAAGTGAAAGTGGTTGAAGTTGACGCTGCCCGTAAACGCATTAGCTTTACCATGCGCTTAGATGACGAGATAGACACTAGCAATAAAGCTGCCCCTGCGGCGCCGCAAAAGCCGCGTGGCAACAATGCAAACCAATCGCGAGCGCCCAAACCAAAGCGTGACACAGGCAATGCCATGATGGGTAATGCGTTTGCTGATGCCTTTGCCAATGCGAAAGTGAAAAAATAAAATGACCCAATAAAA
>NZ_BADU01000030.1:0-2365 GCF_000239875.1 Pseudoalteromonas sp. BSi20311
GAGCAACTCTCCTCTGGCTTGTTTTTTAATTCAATGAGTCGCTTAATATCATTAAGCGGAATATCTAAACTTCGACAATGCTTTACGAACTCTAGCTCTTTAAATGCCTTATTAGAATACAACCTGAAATTCCCTTCAGTGCGATCAGGATCTGACAGCAAGCCCTCCTTTTCATAATATCGGATGGTTTGTACTGAATACCCCGATGTTTTCGATAACTCACCAATTTTCATAAAATTTCCAAATAAACTTGACCCTATAGTCACTATAGGATTTATAGTTAGAGCATACAAGTTAATCGGAGATGAAAATGAGCGATTGTGGGTGTGAAGTTGAGCTAAAAGATAACCAGCAAAAAACGGTGCTTTATTGGCTTCTGGCTATCAATGCCTCGATGTTTGTTTTTGAAATTGGCTTTGGTTGGTTATCAGAATCAACGGCTTTAATTGCAGATTCGTTAGACATGCTAGCGGATGCAATCGTCTATGCAATTGCACTATACGCGGTGGGAAAGTCAATCCAACATAAGGCTAATGCTGCTTTAGTGAGTGGCTATTTCCAACTGGGGTTAGGCGTGCTAATTCTAATGGATATTGCTAGAAGGCTGTATGGTGAAAGTGAGCCTCACTCTTGGTTTATGATTGGCGTAGGCATGGTTGCTTTAGTTGCAAATGTGATTTGTCTCATCCTTATTCGAAAGCACAACAACGATGAAGTACATATGAGAGCTAGCTGGATATTTTCAGCGAATGATGTAATTGCAAATCTTGGTGTCGTTATCGCAGGCATACTCGTTATGGTGCTGAAACAGCGTTGGCCTGATATCGTCATTGGTAGCATCATTTCAATGTTAATTCTTCGAGGCGCTTACCGAATACTAAGCGATGCTAAACAAGAATTAGCTGTTGCTGAGAAAACACGTTAAACACCAAATGAAGATAAACAATCAACCTTTGGTTGTTCAAAGTAAGGAAACATCAATGAATAGCAAATATCTAGAAAAAACCAAGATAGTAAATTTTGAACACTCTACAATTCAATCATTAATTTCTGAGCGTAATTGGCAAGAACTCGATGACTTCAACAAAATTGGTGCAGCCTACCAATTTGTTAAAGATGAAATATTATTTGGTTACAATGAGAGTGATGATATTTCAGCAAGCAGTGTTTTAGCCGATGGTTACGGACAATGCAATACCAAGGGTAACTTGCTGATGGCTTTGTTACGAGGATTAGGTATTCAATGTCGTTTTCACGGCTTTACTATTGAGCAGCGATTACAAAAAGGAGCTATTCCAACTTATGTATTTTGGTTAGCACCTAAATATATCATTCATAGTTGGATTGAAGTTTATTTCAAGGATCGTTGGATAAACTTAGAAGGCTTTATATTAGATGAACAATATTTAAGTTCACTACAGCACAAATTTAGTCAAATAAAAAACGAATTTTGTGGTTATGGTGTTGCAACAAAGTGTTTCTCTTCGCCAGATACAGATTGGCGTGGTCAAGATACCTATATACAAAAAGAAGGTATTCATGATGATTTTGGTGTTTATAATTCCCCTGATGAGTTTTATCTCGAAAAAGGAACTAACTTATCAGGAATCAAACGTTGGATGTATCAACGAGTGATCCGTCACTTTATCAATTTTAACGTAGTCAATGTAAGAAATTTAAAAGTTCTTGAGGTGGAAAATGCACAATCATAGCCATAGCCATTCGCATGGAAAAGACGACCGTATAGGTTGGACATTTTTCCTTAATGTTTCATTTACTATTATCGAATTTATTGGTGGTTGGCTAACCAACAGTACCGCTATTATGGCTGATGCTGTACATGACCTGGGTGACAGTTTATCTATAGGATTCGCTTGGATACTGAGTCGTTTCTCGGATAAAGAAGCATCCGATAGATTTAGCTATGGCTATCGTCGTCTTACCCTGTTTGGCGCATTAATTAACAGTATTGTATTAGTTATTGGTTCTGTCTGGGTGCTATTTGAAGCAATACCAAGATTATCTAATCCTGAAATGCCAATGGCTGAAGGAATGTTGGGTCTTGCATTACTTGGGGTTGCTGTTAATGGGTATGCAGTATTTAAACTAAAAGCGGGTAAAACGCTGAACGAAAAAGTACTTACGTGGCATTTGCTTGAAGACGTACTTGGCTGGGTTGCAGTCCTAATTGTTTCTATCGTGCTGCTTTTTGTAGATCTACCAATATTAGATCCTTTGCTTTCTATAGGCTTTACACTGTTTATATTGTTTAACGTTTTGAAAAACCTGAAAACAACATTGGCACTATTTCTTCAAGCTACACCTGATGAAGAAGTGCAGAATAATATTGAAAAAGCGATAAAGT
>NZ_BADU01000029.1:0-4018 GCF_000239875.1 Pseudoalteromonas sp. BSi20311
AGGTTAAGGCTTGAAGCTGGTGAAAAGCTTCTTGAATTACTAGATGAATATGTAGAGTCTCTAGAATTAACCCAAGAAAAAACAGTTGAGTTTCTGAATTGGATGAATACAAATGCTACCAAGTTCATTACTGATCCAGAGGAGGCCAATAGAATTTCTCAAGATTATATGTCTACAGAGTTAAGTGGTGAGGGTAAAAGGCTTATTGAATTACAAAAACTCATCTTTTTGGAAATGCGGAATGAATTGGGCATCGTATAACAAACGATTGAAGATCATAAAAACAAGACCGGTTTTTACCCCTTAATCGGGTGTTAGCATTAAGGAGTCAACTTGGATAGTCTATTGAAAATAACATCGCTACTTAATTTTTTAATTTATACCGTTGTGGCGATCTTTATTCTGATATCTCAGGGTGAATTTTATGAAAACCATTATTGGTTTTTAATTGCTTTTTTGGGTGTTTCTATAGCAGCGTCAAACTTAAAGCCCGTTAATGATGTACTTGTTGGTATTCTATTCTCAGGGCTTACAGCTAATCTCTTATTAGTTGCCTCGATATCAACAGGTATAAAAATCAATAGTGCTACATTTTTGATTTTTTTCGGGTACTTATGCGCAGGCTGCTTTTCTGTATGGTTCTTTATCGCACGGAATAAGTATCAGAGTTTTAATGCTAACAAGTGACTATGGTGCTCAATGTCCTCTCATAGCACACAGGCATACTTCGGCAAAGAGCGATGAACGATCATTCAGGTGAGTCGTTTTTAACTTAGTAAGAATAAAAAGAAACCCTCCCTTTTTTACATAGCGAAATAACCTGCATTAAGCATAAAATTTATAGCTGGTAATAACTTACACTATTTGTTATTAATATAAGTTAATAAAATAAGGGCATTTTCACGCTGGAATGTGTTAACTGATAAAGCGGTTGTATGTACAAGGAGTTATGGTGAAGAAACTCTTCAAATATCTAGGTTTTGGAATTTTAAGTGTTGTTATATTTTTCATTGGTATTGGAGTTGTTGCATCCATAAATACTGTTGATAAAGAGGCTGTCTTTGAGCCTTTTATTGTAAAGGCAATCCCTAAACGTGGGAAGTAACTCCTTTTAAAGAGCTAATGTCTGAGCAAGGTTACACTAGTGCAACTTCAGAGCAATGGGGGTTGTACGTAAAAAAGGTTGCTACATTAGGTGTATTTCAATCAGTCGGTAAAGCAGAGTTGCAAAATTGGAAAACGTTATCTCCAGTTGGTAGCTCAAGTGTTACATATGCTGTTTATCAGGTACCTGTAACCTTTGATACAGGATTAGCTCATATTCAATTAGGTTTGCAGTCATCTGACGGTAAAGTTGAAATAAATAGTATAAAGTTTTTATCTGATTTGTTAATGCAATAGTACATATAACAAGGCCATAAATTATTGAATGCATAATAGTTGGTTTTGTTTCGTGTTGCTGCACACTTTAGTAAACTTAGCCACTAGTTGTACATTTTATTTAGCTATATTTTTAGGGGTAGTCTTTGAAGTACATAACTATATTTTTAGTCCTTTTACTGGTTGGTTGAAATAGTACTAATGAAGCGGCAAATTCAAGTACTGTGTATACCAATACACAAACAGATTCACCTGCTAAATGGGTTGTGAAGATTGAACCAAAATATCCTGAAGATGCAGCTAAAAATAGCGTAGAGGGCTACTTAAAATTCAAAGCAATAGTGAATGAAGTTGGTGCGTTAGAAAGAGTTGAAGTAATTGAATCTGTCCCAAAAGGTGTATTTGAAAAGGAAGGTTTACGGGCTTTAAAGCTATGGAGATTTAAGCCTGCGTTATTAAGTGGTAGGCTGGTTAAGGTTGAGTACACTAACACTCTTGAGTGGAAGTTATAATGTCTCTAGGTATGAGCATATCATGGAGATCTAAGCAACCTAAACAAAAACGATGTGATAGGTGTGAGCTGTATTATTCTGAGTTTTTGGATAAATGTACGCATTGTTCCGATTTAAACGAAGCACAATTACTTATGCTTAAGGCTAAACATCAAGAATCTCTTAAACACAATGCTAAGCTTGGTAAATACTTATTTATAGCTGCTGTAGTAATTGGTGCATTACTTTTTGTTAGTTTTTTATGGTAGCGTTGGGGTTTTCCTTAAGTGGAGTAGGGTAAGTTAACAGAGAAGAACCTCAAATACATTCAACCTAAAAATTTATATCCATCCGGTAACTTTCAAATTAATCAAACTGAACTACCCGCCCACGTAACAATTTTTGTTATTTAATTAAACCTATCACTCCTTCATTAACTAAATGGGTCTGTGCTTCATTGGTATAGGGTTTAAACTTTTTCCAGCGGCCTATGGCCTTGTTGTTAAGCGGTTGGCGCACTTGCATTTTGCTAGCGGTTGATACCGGTGCGGTGTTTAAATGAAAATCAAGGCACTGCGGTTGCCAGTCTAAGTCGCAATAGCTCACTAACTCTTTTATTTTTTGCTCTGGTCCGGCGATGAGTTCTTCGTATTTTACTAGTTTAATATTGCTGTGCAGTTTGCTGAAGTGCTGCATCAGTTTATAAAAGCGGCTGTAAAATTTAGCGGTGTCGAGTAAGTCTAAGGAGTAAGCATAATATGGGTTGTTAATGGTAAATAGCTGACGATAGTTACCAATGCAGGTGTCCATGGGGTCGCGAAGTAGGCAAATTATTTTGGCGTTTGGCAGTGCTTTGGTAATTAAATCGATATAAAAAAAGTTAAACGGTAGTTTATCAATAAAGTGTTTATGGCTGCCGGTTACAACACGGGTAGCTTCAAGGTAAGTGCTGCCAAGTTTTGCAAAATCAAGCTGGTAAGCTTGGCTTAAAGTGTCTATATCGAGTACTTGAGGCGTGGGTGTTTGGCTGAGTTTTTTTACACTTAGGCCAAAGTCTTGCAGTTCGCCTGCTGATTGTACGTCGCTGTGGCTTGATAAAATGCGCTCAACTAATGTGGTGCCAGAGCGCGGCATGCCTAATACAAAAATTGGCTCACTGCTTTGGTTGCCAGCTGTTTGTTGGTTTTTGTACTTATCACTGAGCTGTTTAATATGTGCAAATAAAGCCTCAGACGCTTGGTTATCAAACGCCTTATTAGCGAGTTTTGCTGCTTTACCATGTTGTAACGCGGCAAAGGCTGCTGAAAATTCTCCTAGGTCTTGATATTCTTTTGCGAGCGCATGACCTATATGCAGTTTAGCGTCGGGATGATTGACCTGTTCAAATACATTTTTTAATCGCGCTATGTGGTTATTATGTTCGGTGACTTTAGTTAAATCGGCTAAGGCAAAATGACTTTGATGATGAAGCGGGTTCAGTGCAATGGCATTTTCAAACGCTTGCTGTGCTTTATCAAACTGGCCTAAAAACTTAGCGCATACTCCATAGTTATAATAAAACTGCGGTTGGCTGCTGTTACTTGCCGCAGCTAAATTTAACGCGCATTTAAAATAGTCAGCAGCATGCTGATGTAAACCTGCTTGCGTGAGCGCGACGCCTAATGTATCGGCATCAAGTGCTTTACTAATATGTATAATCTTAACGCTGAGGGCGGTGTTTTTTGCTTTTTGTAAGTCGCCCGTAAGAGCGTAGCACTTGGCAAGTTGCGCAGTATATTCAATAGACTGGGTAAAGCTTAATGCTTTTTCAATTAGCTTTATCGCTTTGTAAATTTGGCCAACCTGCAAATTAACCATGGCGAGTAAAAAGTAGCCATCAGCAAAGTCAGGCTGCAGTGTCACTAGCTCTACCAGTGCTTTATGCGCTTGCTGAATGTTGCCTTGGTTTAGATTGTTTATAGCGCTTTGGTGTAGTTGCTTTAAGTTTGGCTGCATGAATACTCTTATAAATAATGTACTTACAAAATCAAAAGGCTCAAAATTAATTTGAGCCTTTTGATTGTACTTAAACTTATCGCTTAATTATATTCCCAACGTATCGTTTAATTATATTTCAAACTTATAGTTAAATTTAATGCCAACAGTAT
>NZ_BADU01000028.1:0-47117 GCF_000239875.1 Pseudoalteromonas sp. BSi20311
TAACCTGAACTCTGGATAATAAATCTATCTCAAGCAGCTATTTTCAGCGCTAACTGCGTTGAATTTACTTGCAATAGGCTAGCTATTGACGCGTAATTTCGCCTTGTTTTCACTGGAAATCTCTGGCTAGAGAAAAATAAACATAAATATCATTTTTTGATTCAATACGTTAGTAAATCTCTTAACCAGAGTTCAGGTTAACTAGCTTTTTCTCAAAGTCACTTTTTACGATATCGAGCGCTTTTAATACTTCTTCTGGCTCTACATCGTGTTGCTCTAAAATCATAATTAAATCAACAGCCAGTTTCACGTGTGTAGGAGCTTCTTCTAACGGGTTACTCATGGAGCTCTTTCTTTTTAGCTATTTGATCAATCGCAAAATTAATGGCAACTTCTACGCGTTGCTGCATATCTAAACGATCTGTTTGAGTTAAATAAAACGCCATATCTACATCGTATCTAATATAACGTGGGGGTAATTGATTGAGTACGGTGCAGCAAAAGTCAGCCATTACATCGTCGTTGTAACGTTCATTAAGTTTACGTTTTTCTATTTCTTCTAAAACGAGTTTTTCGTAAAAATTGTGTATGTCGTCATCTAATCGCATATTCCTGTCACTCTTTTTTATTGTCTGTAATGAGTCTATACCAAGGATTGTTATAAATCGAGAGCCGCTTTAAATAGTTGCTTATGGACACTAACTAAATTGTTGATGTTACGTTGATAACCGCCACCTAAAGCGCACATCAGTGGTATGTTTCGCTGCTTACAAAAGTTAAGAACAGCAAAGTCGCGTTTATACACACCAGCTAGAGAAACATCAAATAAGCCGAGTTCGTCTTTGGTATAAATATCGGCGCCCGCATTATATAAAATAATATCGGGCTGGTGGAGACGAACACATAACTCAAGAGCTTGCTCTAGTGTTGTTAAATACTCTGCATCTGTGGTGTTTGCAGGTAAGCCAAAGTCATAGTTTGAGAGCTGTTTTTGCCGAGGAAAATTTTGTTCACAGTGAATTGAACAACTAACTATCTGCTCGTGCTGTTGGGTTATTTGCGCGGTACCGTCACCTTGGTGTACGTCACAATCAAATATTAATACGGTGTCGGCTTGCTCAGTTGTAATAAGATGCGCTGCCGCAATAGCTAAATCATTAAAAATACAAAAGCCACTACCGTAATTGCTATAAGCATGGTGGTAGCCGCCACTTAAATTAGCCGCTAAACCATTTTTAAGTGCACTTTCAGCGGCTTGAATACTGGCACCAACAGAGTAAAGTGTTCGCTCAACAAGTTCAGGAGAGTGAGGAAACCCCATTTTCTTCACCGCTTTGTCAGTCAACGACCCGTTTAAAAAGTTAGCAATATAATCTGAGCTATGGCATAAGCTTAACTGCGCTGTAGTTGCAGGCGAAGGCGATATAAATTGGGTGTAGCCCAGGGTCTGTTGACCTTTCAAGGTTGAATTTGCAGCAGTCTGTTTGGTATTTAGGCAAGGCAGAGCCTATGTGGTGTGGTTATTCCCCATAAATAGGTGATAACGCAGCATTAATGCCAAACAGGCGCTGCCCTTCGGGTTCTGCCTAGGGGCGATTTACTCTTTGTTGCTCGGTTTTTACTTAGCCCACTAGGTTACAAACCTCGCGCCGCGATTAAATCGCCCCTAGTTTGAACAAATTTTAATCTGCAAAGGTCAACAGACCCTAGACATTCAACTTCATGCTTGAGCTGCTGATACTTTTTAATTGGAAATCGATGGCGGTCAGGTAATTCTAGCTGCGAGTACAGTTCGTGGTAATAAAGCTGCATTAGCGTAGCTGTTGTTTTTCTACTTGTTGAATTTTGTCTTCGGTGGCAGAAATCGCTTTTCTACAACGGCCGAGTCGTGCATGAGTGGTTAAAATTTCCTGGTTAAGCTTTTGTGCTTGCGCAGGCGATGCTTTTTCCATTTGCAATTTACGCTCTTCAATCATTAATACCAGGCGGCGTTCAAATTCATGGTTTTGTTTAAGTTCGTCATATAACTCATGAGATGATTGCATGATTTTTTGCACCGCTTGTTTATAAACAGGCTGTTTAGCACGAGGCTTATAATGGCTTTTGTTTTCTTTCACCCAAATAGGGGTCGATTTAATAACATTAAATACTGCTTGTACCTGACTGGCAATACGCTCAAGTGCATAGGTGTAAGCATGACGGTGTTCGCTCGGTGGTAGGCTGGCTATTTCATCTTCTATTTCTACTACATAGTCGGCTAAGTTCATGCTTTTGGTACTAAATACGGCTCTGTCAAATAAGCTCGGCTGTGCCTGCATATACCGGTTTTTAGAAAAGAGCTTTGCTTTGTCAAATTGCTCTGCCTGTTGCTTAAGCGTGGCAACTTGTTGGCGTAGTTTATCTAAAGCGGCAGGTTGCATGTTAAAAGTACGCCTCGTAAATTAGTTTTAATGCTAAAAGTATAACCATCGTATTAAATACTGGGCGAATAAATTTACTACCAAAACGAATAGCTGAATGTGCGCCAAACCATGCACCAAGCATGATAAAGAAGCCCATTGTAATTCCCAGTAAAAAGTTAACATGGCCAAGTACAACAAAGGTGATCAGCGAGATAAAGTTAGAAACAAAGTTCATTGAACGCGCCAAACCACAATTGAGTAACAAACTCATTTTATAAAGCATACCGTTTGAGGCAGTCCAAAAGGTACCTGCACCAGGGCCGGCTAAACCATCAAAAAAACCTAAACTGAGTCCCTGTAACCATTGTTTTACTTTTAAAGCGGGAGTGAGCTTAGGGAGCGCATCACTTTGTGTGGTGCTTAAGTTACCAAACAAACTGTAACAAGCCACTAGGATAATGATTACAGGCAGCAACTTGTTTAAAAAGTCGATGCTTAAATGATCAACAAGCAGAGTGCCCAGTAAAGCGCCTATAGCGGTGGCCAAAATAGAGGCGAGCCAGAACTTCGGGTTAAATAATTGTTTTTTATAATAGGTAATACTGGCGGTTAACGAGCCAAAACTGGCGGCTAATTTATTAGTGCCAAGCGTTAAATGAGGAGGTAATCCCGCCGTTAACAGTGCCGGTACAGTGAGTAAACCACCACCGCCAGCAATAGCATCAATAAAGCCAGCTAAAAGTGCAACGCCACATAAAATAGCCCAAGTCGTTGGGTCGAGTGCAAGTTCAAACATCAGTAATCTATTTGTCTTTTAAAAGGTGGTAAGGTGTCGAGCATGGCTTTGCCATATCGTTTGGTGATTAAGCGTCTATCTAAAATAGTAATTGTGCCAATATCACTTTCTTTGCGCAGCAGTCTACCACAGCTTTGTACCAATTTCTTTGCTGCGTCTGGCACGGTTATCGATAAAAACGGATTACCGCCTTTACTTTGCACAAACTCCGCTTGTGCTTCTTCGATAGGCGAGGTAGGCACCGCAAATGGAATTTTTGTAATAATTAGATTTTCTAAATATTTACCAGGTAAATCAAGCCCTTCAGAGAGGCTTTGGGTGCCAAATAAAATACTGCCCTTGCCTTCATCAATATTTTTAGTATGTAATTTAAGTAAAGCTTCTCGTGACATTTCACCTTGTACTAATAAGTTAAATCCTTTTGTTCTAAGAAACTTACTTACATGGTCCATTTGCCAGTAAGAGGCAAACAACACTAAATTGGCTTTTTTAGTGTTTAGATACTCGGGTAATGTTTTCGCAATATGATCGCTAAATTCTTTATCTGTTGGCTCTATGCTCGATGCAGGAATTCGCAGAGTGGCCTGTTTTGGGTAGTCAAACGGAGAGGGGACTTTAATGAACTTTACCCCTTCTTCTTTAGCAAGACCGCTTTCATAGGCAAAGTGATCAAATGAACCTAGTGCGCTCAAGGTAGCTGAGCATAACACGGCTCCAGCACATTCGCTCCACAGCTTATCTTTTAAATAGTAACCGACCTCAATAGGGCAGTCGCTAAGCAAGTGATCATGATGGCTTTTATATTCAAGTCGCTTTATCCAACGCGCATGCGGTGTGCCTTCGCCTTTAGTGGCGTAACTAAACCATAATTTATTAAGTTGTTCTAATCGGTTTATGTATTGCCCACTTTCAGCCAGAATGGGGTCGGCGACATAAGGTTTAATATCACCGTCGCTTACATCTTGGGTGAGGGTATCGTGCATTTTATTCAAACACCGTAAAGCATCAAGCGTGGCTTCGCTAATATCTTTTGCTTTTGCGTGTAACGATTTAGGGATTTCACCATGTTCAAAGCGATAGGTATCGTCTTTTGAATATTCAAAATCAGCGTTGTCGAGTATATCGCGCACCACTTTTAAATCTTTGTTAGCATCGTTAACGCTATCGCATAACTTAAAGTTTTGCCCAATACCTTTTTGACCCACTAACACTTTGGCCATTTTGCCACTGAATTTAGTAAGTTTGTCGAGCCAATCTATCGTGCCTTTTATTGTAGCTGCAGCAGATGAAAAATCGCGGGTAATATGTGCAAGGTGGTGCGCTTCATCGATTACATAAATGGTATTGTCGGGCTCGGGTAAAATTTTTCCGCCCCCTAAATCTAAATCGGCTAATAGTAACGAATGGTTTATAACTAAAACATCCATTTGCATTAACTGCTGGCGGGCGAGTTGAAAAGGACATGTTTGGTGTGCTTTCATCTGGCGTTGGCAGGCATGCTTATCACAAGCAATGAGCCCCCATACTCTATCAGGGATGGTATCAGCCCAGCTATCTCTATCGCCTTGCCATTTTTTATTGATATAGGCATCGTAAAGTTGCTTTAAGCACTTAGTTTCCATATCACTTAGTGGCGATGTAAGGGTAGGCATAAACTCCATTTGAGTTTGGCTATCGCTGTTTAGCGCATTATGAAGTTTGTGTGCACAAATATAACGTTGGCGGCCTTTTACTAAATCAAATTTAAAATCGAGCCCTGAGTGCTTTTTAAAAAACGGCAGCTCTTTAGCAATTAATTGCTCTTGCAAAGCCACAGTAGCCGTAGAAATAACCAATTTCTTTTTTTGCGCTAATGCCAGAGGTAGAGCGCCTAGACAGTAAGCTAATGACTTGCCGGTGCCAGTACCAGCTTCAATAACACAAATACGTTGTTTTTTATGGTATTCACCGGCTAATGTTTTTGCTATTTCAGCAACTAGGTAGTTTTGACTACTACGAGGGCGGTAATCGGTTAGGTTATTTGCAACATGCTGGTGTACTTGTCTAATTGTTTTTTTTAGTGAGCTCGATAGCATGTGATGATTAACCTAAAATATGTATATAATTACAGTGTATATATTAAGTGGGATCGAACATTGACACAAGCAATCTATCAGGGCTTTATTTTATCAAGGCAACAATACACTGCTAAAAATGCACAAGGTATTACTTTGTGCTATTGGCTAAGCTCTGAGCAAGGCCCGATAAAAGTGACGATTGAAAATCAGCAAGCGCTGTTTTTCATCCCATTGGCAGAGCAAGATACTGCAAGTGCTTTACTGGCTCAGGCAAACATAAAAGCGCAGTTTAATAACGTTGAACTTTGTCACTTTAGTGGTAGTGAATGTGTGGCCTGTTACTTTAATGATATAAAAAGTGTATACACTGCACGAGCTCTTTTAGAGCAAGTAATGCCAATTTATGAAGCCGATGTGCGCCACAGTGACCGCTTTTTAATGGAGCGCTTTATTAAAGGGGGCGTATGGGTAACCGGTAATGCCAAAGCTCAAAACGGCTTTATTGAAATTAGTGAGGCAAAGCTTAAAGCAAACGAAGATTACACACCAACGCTTAAGTCTGTTTCTTTGGATATAGAATGCAATGCCGATGGCGTGCTATTTAGTGTTGCACTGGTGGGAAATGGCCTAGATTGTGTATTAATGATAGGTGAGCCACAGCAGCAGGGCGATCCGACATTTGAAATAGATTGGTGCTATGACGAAATTAATCTGCTCACCAAGCTGCAGCAGTACATTATAAATAACGACCCCGATGTTATTGTTGGTTGGAATGTTATTGATTTTGATTTTAGTTTATTGCAAGAGCGCGCTGAGGCGTTAGGACTTACCCTGAGTATTGGCCGAGATAATCAACCTTTATATATTAATAAAGGCCATTACACCCGATTAACGCTCCCAGGACGATGCGTCATTGATGGCATTGATACTTTAAAAAATGCCACTTATCGATTTGATAGCTTTTCGTTAGCTAATGTTGCAGAGCGTGTGCTTAACGAGTCTAAATTAATAAAAGCTGATAACCGATTATCTGAAATTGTACGCCAATTTAATGAAGACAAGCTCGCTCTTGCTGCCTACAACCGCCAAGATTGTATTTTAGTTAATCAAATTTTCGAAAAACTAAAGCTGTTTGAATTTGCCATAGTCAGAACTCAAATCACCGGCCTCGAACTTGAGCGCATGGGTGGCTCAGTTGCCGCATTTACAAACTTATATTTACCGCTGTTACATCGCAGTGGTTATGTTGCTCCCAACTTAGGCGATCATGGGCTATCTTTTGAAAGCCCTGGTGGCTATGTGATGGAGTCGACTCCGGGGCTTTTCAAAAACGTTTTGGTACTTGATTTTAAAAGCTTATATCCGTCAATTATGCGTACGTTTTGTATTGACCCGTTAGGTTTAATCGCAGGGTTAAACGCACCAGAGCATGCTGTAGAGGGGTTTAATCAGGCGTTGTTTTCAAGAACGCAGCACCACCTGCCAAAATTAATTGAGCACCTGACACAAACTCGCCAAAAGGCAAAAGACACTAATCAACCTATGCTCTCGCAAGCGATTAAAATTATTATGAATAGCTTATATGGCGTACTCGGCTCTAAAGGCTGTCGGTTTTACGACCCGCGTTTATCGAGTTCTATTACTTTACGTGGCCATGAAATAATGCAAACAACTCGTAAATGGATAGAAGAGCAAGGCTTTGAGGTGATATATGGTGATACCGACTCTACGTTTGTAAAACTTAGTGAAGATACCAGTCCTGAGCAATGCAACGACATTGGTTGCCAACTTGTTCGACATATAAACGAAAAGTGGCAGGTAGACTTAAAGCAGCGTTATGACTTACAAAGCTATTTAGAAATTGAATTTGAAACCCATTACAGTCCGTTTTTTATGCCAACTATACGAGGTAAAAAAACAGGTTCTAAAAAACGTTATGTTGGTCAAGTAACCAAAAAGAATGAAAAAAAGTTGGTCTTTAAAGGTATGGAAACCGTCCGCAGTGATTGGACTGAGTTTGCGCAGGAGTTTCAAACACAGTTGTTTGAAACGCTTTTCTCTAGTCACTTCGAAATACAGCAACTGCACAATATAATAAATAGCTACACGCAAAAATTATACAGCGGTGACTTTGACCACAAGCTCGTTTATAGGAAGCGTTTAGGGCAGCACCTGAGCGATTATATTAAAAATATCCCACCTCACGTTCAAGCAGTTAAAAAACACAAAGCGAGCCATCCTGAGTTTGAAATAAAACGCGGACAAGTAATCGAATATGTTTACGCAATAACTGGCGCCGAACTTTATACCGGTAAAAACACCCTTAATTACCCCCTATACATCCAAAGACAGCTTGAACCCGTAGCGCAAATGATATTAAGCGCATTAAACACATCAACTGAATCTACCCAAGCTACATTATTTTAACTTAGTCATAAGGAAAATAGGCATTTTATAGGTTGTTTTTCAATTTTAAGTTCCTACTTTGCATAAAAATTGTAAAATTTAAAGTTAACATTTGTGAACTTGGTTACATATTTATTCAAAAGCACTACAAAATAAAAATCTAACTAAAATAAATAATACCCTTTTAAATCAGTGGTATGTTTTTTGTTTTTAAGGTTGTTTCTAAATTAAACCCAAAGATAAATTTAAAAATCGCACAAAAAAAACGTAAAAATGATAACGAGAAGTCGCTTAAAGTATGTTTAAAGTTAATTTAATGTTGACCACCTTGTGTTCATAGTATTATCATCAGTGACGTGATCACAAATTAATTAACAAAAAGTGGTCGAAAATAAAAAACAAATAGTATTCTAGGGAGAATCAAATGTTAAATAACAAAGTTTCAAAAGCAGTTCGCTTAGCGATCGCTTTTGGTGCAGCTTCTACTGCTGCTTTTTCAGCAAGTTCATTTGCTGCAGAAGAAGGTGTAGAGAAAGTTGAAAGAATTCAGGTTACAGGTTCACGTATCAAACGTACTGATTTAGAAACGGCATCGCCAGTAACAATTATTGATTCAGTCCAACTTGAGAATCAAGGTATTCAAGATGTTGGCCAATTTTTACAATCTAGTGCAGTGATGTCAGGTTCACCAGCTATGACCACAACTAATAATGGTGGTAATGGCGGTACTTTTGTAGAGCTTCGTGGTTTGGGTTCAACAAGAACGTTAGTACTTGTAAATGGTCGTCGCCCGGTTTCTTCTGACTTTCAGGGCATTCCGGCTTCAATGATCGACAGAATTGAAGTACTTAAAGATGGTGCCTCAGCTACCTACGGCGCTGACGCTGTTGCTGGTGTAGTAAATATCATTACTCGAAATGATTTTGAAGGCGTTGAATTTAAAGCGCAAACTTCTAACTCGTTTGATGTTTCTGAGAACAAACAAGTTGGTTTTAGTATCGTTGCAGGTAAAAACTTCGACGCTGGTAATATCGTTGTTGGTATCGATTACGTAGATCAGACTGAAGTTTACCAGGGTGATGTTGATAAAGTTAACTTCTTTAACTACCCATGGCAGGTTTGGGGTGGCGCTGCGGAAGAGTCTTTCCGTAAGAACGGCTTAATTGCACCACCTAATGAAAATGCAAATGTTATCGAGGTTGGTTCTGGTTCTATCCCTTGTGGTAATTTCTATCTAGCAAATACTGCTGGAAGCTTCACAAATGATAAGTGTGATGGTGGCGTTGCAGCTGCTGGTGATATGCGTCCATTTGTTGGTGGTGGTCCAAATAATGACACTTACAACTATGCTCCAGTTAACTACCTTCAAACTCCATATAAAAAGTTAAACTTCTTTGTTGAAGGTGGATTTGAACTTAATGACGACACGCGCATGTACACAGAGACACGCGTTAACAAACGTACTTCTCGTCAAGAATTAGCAGCAGTACCTTACGATACTAGATTCGATCCAGCATACAGCGGTACTTATGAAAAGCTGGATGAAGACGGAAACGTTGTGCTTGATGATGACGGCAACGCAGTAATGGTTGCTTTCAATGGTGTGTCAAAAGACAACTACTATAACCCATTTGGAAATGATGTTACTCGTTCACGCCGTCGTATGCTTGAAGGTGGACGTAGCTTTGAACAAGATATTGTACGTTTTCAACAGGTTATTGGTATCGAAGGTGATTTCGGCGATAGCTGGTATTATGATGTAAACTACAACCATGGTTATAGCCAGACTGTAAGTACTGACTTTGGTCAATTGTATGGACCAAACTTAGCTAAAGCAATGGGACCTTCTTTCCAAGATGATTCTGGAAATATAGTTTGTGGTACAGAAGCAGCTCCAGTTTCAGACTGTGTTTCGATGAATGTTTTTGGTGGTCCGGGTTCTGTTACTCAAGAAATGCTTAACTATGTAACAGCACCACTTGTTGATTCGTCAAACTATACACTACAAACTTTAACCGGTTTCGTAGGCGGTGATTTCTTTGAATTACCAGCAGGTATAGTGTCGGGTGGTTTTGGTTACGAATACCGTAAAGAAGAACTAGAGAGCCAAGTTGACTCTGGTAAATTTATGGGTGAAGTTACAGGTAACAAGAGTAAAGGCACCATTGGTGACTTCTATGTTCACAGCTTGTTTACAGAATTCCGTATTCCTTTACTTGAAGGTCTACCTTTTGCTGAACGTGTTGAGATGCCTATAGGGATTCGTTATGATGATTTTAGTGCATTTGACTCTTCTACTACCTATCAATTAGGTCTTGAGTGGAAAGCAAATGACGACATTCTACTTCGTGCTACTTATGGTACTGTTTACAGAGCACCGGGTATCTCTTCTTTGTATGGTCCTCAAAATGATTCATTCCCATCAGCAACAGATCCATGTAGCACAGCTAACTGGGGTTCTTTAACATCGGCGCAGCAAGGTTATTGTACAGCTGATGGTGTTCCAGCAGGTGGTAGTAACAACTTGGATAGCCAACAGCTTGCTAAAGTTGGTGGTAATGTAGACCTACAACCTGAAGAAGGTGACACGCTTACTGTAGGTGTTGCATGGTCTCCAGAGTTCATCGAAGGCCTTGGTATTACTCTTGATTACTGGGCAATTGAAGTCGAAGAAGTTATCGATTCTGTAGGTGCTTCAGATTCACTGAAAGGTTGTTATTTAGGTGGGATTGATTCTTTATGTGACAATGTTGGCCGTACAAATGGCGAAATCTCACGTTTAAGTGCTCAAGCAACCAACCTAAGCCGTATGACAGCTAAAGGTATCGATTTTGAAGCTAGTTATTCATTTGAAGCATTAAGCGGTTCTTGGAGCTCAGTATTAAGCTGGACTCATTTCCTAGAACGCGAGAATCAAGTATATGATTCAGCAGACTTTGCTTTCAAAATGAAAGACTTGAATGGTCGTTTTGAAAACGATACTACGTATGCTACTGATAAAGTAAACTTAAATGTTTCTTACACTTTAGATAACTTAAACCTAGCTTACACAATGAATTACATCAGCGGTACAGAGTACGATGACCTTCTTTACTGGGGAACTACAGCTGTAAATCCAGATGATGAGAATAGCCCACTAGTGCAGTACGGCGTAGACTCATACATGTACCATGACTTAACGGCTACATACAACTTTGAATCTAAAACGACGGTTTCTGTTGGTATTACCAACTTAACTGACGAGTTACCTCCATACATAGAGCCTGCTTTCAACGGCAACACTGATGAAAGTAACTACAGATTATTTGGTCGTAGCTGGTTCATGCGATTCACGCAAAAGTTTTAAGCTATAATATCAAGCTAAACTTTTAACGAGACTAAACTCTGCGATTTCATCGCAGAGTTTTTTTTATACGTTCGTTTTAATAATTATTTATAATATATAAGTAAATATAAACTTCCTATGAACCGTATAAATCGAAGAAATAATATTGAATGCTAATTGTAAAGGGTGTTTAAAAAAGGTACATATATAGCCAAAAGTTGACTTAATACTTTAAAAAATATAGTTTTTTCATTTATATAAAGTTTTATGTGGTTAAATTTTTTTACTATAATTCTAAAGCAAATAATTACACGAAGATATATTCAAAATTGTTGCTGCGAAAGTGTTAAGTCTCTGATGATAGGAGTAATTAAAAGTGTATTCCGTTATTAGCTAATTGCTAGCACCTTAAAAGAATTCTAGATAACTTTTTAAAGTTTATTTCATTTGACAAAAGTTGAACAATTAAACATGTATATACTTACTGCTTTTTATACTTAAAAATTATTACTTACTTAGTTTTTTTGACTAATTAAGTTATCACTAAAAGCTAGAGCAATTATTTGTTAATATCAAAGCTGAGAAATTAATTCAGTTGATTTATGACCTACACCCTCAGACCCTACCAGCAAGAGGCGGTTGAACGCACCGTTTTGCATTTTAGAAAAACTAACGAACCTGCCGTTATTGTGCTGCCTACGGGGGCGGGTAAAAGTTTAGTGATAGCTGAGCTTGCACGTATCGCTAAACAAAAAATATTGGTACTAGCGCATGTAAAAGAATTAGTGGAGCAAAATGCTCAAAAATATAAAAGTTTTGGCTTGCAAGCGAGTATATTTTCCGCAGGTCTCAAAGAGAAGTCGTTAACCCACCAAGTTACCTTTGCCAGTGTGCAGTCGTTATCGCGTAATCTAGATAAACTTAATGAGCACTACTCACTACTTATTATTGATGAGTGTCACAGAGTGAATGGCGAAAAGAAAAGCCAGTACGGAAAAGTTATTGATGCACTTAAATCTCACAACTCTGAATTAAAAGTATTAGGTTTAACCGCGACGCCTTACCGCCTAGGGTTAGGCTGGATTTATCATTATCATTACCATGGCTTTGTAAGAGGCAATAAAGAGAGCCCATTCAAACACTGTATTTTTGAATTACCTTTGCGCTATATGATTAAGCATAACTACTTAACTCCCCCTAGAGAGGTTGATGCTGCGATTAGCCATTATGACTTTTCATCTTTAAGTAGTAATGCATTTGGGCAATATAGCAATGAGGATATGAATGCGCTGTTAAAAAAATCGACCCGTGCAACACAAACAATTTTACAGCAGATTATTCAATACAGTGAGAACCGTCATGGGGTGATGGTATTTGCAGCTACGGTTATGCATGCACAAGAGATAATGACTTATTTACCAGAGGATCACAGTGCGCTGATCACCGGAGATACTCCTAATAGCGAACGCGATAAAATAATTAAACAATTTAAAGCTAAACAATTAAAGTATTTAGTGAATATATCGGTTCTTACTACCGGCTTTGATGCCCCCCATGTTGATTTTATTGCTATTTTACGCCCCACAGAGTCGGTAAGTTTATACCAGCAAATTGTCGGTAGAGGCTTGAGGTTGGCTGAGGGTAAAGATGATTGTTTAGTGATTGACTATGCGGGCAATGGCTTTGATTTATTCTACCCAGAAGTTGGAGATAAAAAAGGTGATAGCGATAATGAACCCGTGCAAGTGCTGTGTCCTGGGTGTGGCTTTGCCAATATATTTTGGGGCAAAACAGATGCTGATGGCAAAGTGATCGAGCACTTTGGCAGGCGTTGCCAAGGTTTGCTTGAAGATGATGACGGGGCAAGCGAACAGTGCGATTATCGTTTTCGTTTTAAAGAGTGTGAGCAGTGCGGCGCACAAAATGATATTGCTGCTCGAAAATGCCATGACTGTGGTGCTGTGATGGCCGATCCTGATGATAAACTACGTAATGCGTTAAACCTTAAAGATGCATTAGTGCTACGTTGTAGCGGCTTGAGTGTGACTAAACTTAAAGAGCAATTGTTAAAAGTTACTTATTTTGATGAAGACGGGGCCAGTTGTGATGAGGTATTTAATTTAGCAAACAACGGGGCACAGTATTATTTTAACCAACAGTTTGGTAAACGTATTGCTCAGGGTCAATCGCCAACTAAATTTATCAGCGCAGATCAGGTTATAAAAGCCCAGTTTGACTTAATACCACCGGATTTTGTGATTGCTCGAAAAAGTAAAAAATATGGCTGGAAAGTAGCAGATAAACTTTTTGATTATAAAGGCAGCTTTAGAAAAGCAAACCAGCTAAGTCGATAGACTAAGCTGGGTATCTCATTCATCATGAAATTAGGGTTATGCTTCTTCTGCGTCTAATCCCCAACCATCGCCATAGCCATTAAAACTGTTCGCTATACTTTCAATGTATTGTTCTGCTTGGCCTAACAGTGCATGTTCAGGCACCATTTGTACATGGGCAATTACTTCCCAAACGCCGGTATCTTTGCATTTTTCAACATCAGCAGTTTGCACTAATGCATCGTTTACAATCTCAGTTGCAAATTTTTCGGCATCAACCTGTTGTTCAAATAAAATGTAAAAATCAATTTGTTGCATTTTACTTAAATCTACACCAGCGGCGGAAATTTCAGCAAGTAGCTGGCCATTGTCATCATCAGGGAATTGCATTAAAAACTCATTAATTTTATTTTGTACTCGTTATAGCTATTGTAACCAAAATAAACCGTTAACGCGTACTAAATTTTGACTGCATCTTTGAGTGTTAATTGCGATTAAGTTAATGTTAGGCTCATTGTGGCTATGGTACTATATTTCTGTCTAGCGGTTTATTTTATGGATACCACAGTAAGGATATTTACTTGTTCAATCAGCTTTTAAAGTTTTTTTGTTTTTTTTGCTTATTAGTAAGCTTTTGCGCTATTGCAGCTGACAATACAATTGAAGATTATGAAATAAAAGGAATTAGTGGAGAGTTAAAAAACAACGTTGCTCTTTATTTAAAACCCTTAGTGGGTGAAAAATCAACACGCTCACTGCGTCGTTACGCTAAAACGCAAGTTGAAGATAGCTTAAAGGCATTAGGTTATTACAGCCCAAGTGTGACTATTGAATTTAATAAAGATGAGCGAGAGCTTGTTGCCACTATTGATCGCGGCTCTGCAACTCGTATAGAGGCGCTTAATATTAGCGTTAACGGGGAAGCTAAACACGACCCGTCAATTCTGCAAGTAATTGAAAGCATAGGGTTAAAGCAAGGCGATATTTTAAATCATGGAGTATATAGCGCAGCCTATAAAAGAATTGAATCAGTTCTGTTAGAACATGGCTACTTTGATGCTAAATGGCCTGTTAGAAAATTTGAAGTATCACTCAAAAAACACAGCGCAACCATTACTTTTACTATTGATAGCGGAGTTCGTTATCAATTTGGTGATATTTTAATTGCCAGAAATACTCCAGCCGAAAAATATATCCGCTCTTTGGCGCCATTTAAAATGGGTCAGTCGTACAAAGCATCCTATATTGCCGATTATAATCTTGATTTATCAAGTACCCCTTATTTTAAGAGCGTGCGTGTTTACGCCGATATTACAGCGAGAAAAAACAAGCAAGTTCCTATAAAAGTCGATGTGTTACATAAACCAGAAAATAGTTATGAAATTGGTGGTGGCTTTAGTACAGATTTAGGGCCGAAAGTACGTTTTAAATGGAGTAAACCATGGATCACCGATAACGGGCACTATCTTGAAAGCAATTTAAATGTTTCTCAAAAACAGCAAGATATTTCCATGGCTTACACCGTGCCGGTGAATGATCCGAACGATGATTTATGGCGCTTTTCTGTCGGTTATAAGTTGGAAGATGAATTAACCAATCAAACTTACAGTGAAATACTAACAGGTCAGTTACAGCGCCAATGGTTAACTGAGCATAAATGGGTACGAACGGCTTTTTTAAGGCGTGAGCAAGAAACCTACCGCATAGGGGATGACGAAGAAAAAACAACTGAAATGTTATTACCAGGTATCAGTTATGCCCGAAAACAATCAAAGGGTGGCACCACCCCTTATTCGGGCGAGCAATGGTCTATATCGGCAGAGTTTGGGCTTGATAGTGTGCTATCTAGTACCAATATTGTTAGGGTTCAATTACAGCATGCATGGTTGCACACTTATCTTAATAAGCACCTTGTGTTTTTAAAAGCAAACGTAGGGGCCATGTTAGTTGACGACATTAACAATGTTCCATATTCATTAAGATTTTATGCTGGTGGCGATCAAAGTGTGCGTGGCTTTGCTTATCAATCAATCTCACCAGAAAATGACAATGGCGATCGCATCGGTGGTAAATATTTAATTGCGACGACGGCTGAATATAATTACCAATTTGCCAAAAACTGGCGAGCAGCGTTGTTCGTGGATGGAGGGACCGCAACGAATGATTTTTCTGAGCAATTTGAAGTTGGTGCAGGGTTTGGTTTTCGTTATTTAACGCCTATAGGGCCAATAAGAGTCGATCATGCATGGGGGCTCACTAAAGAAAGTAAAAGCACTCGTTTAAGTATTACCATAGGGCCTGAAATTTAATGTCTGTATTTAAAAAAGTCACGGCAGCACTTAGCACCTTAATTGTTGCTTTATTAGTGACATTGTTTTGTGTTGTTTTTACAGCTCCAGGTAATCAGCTAATTGCTTATAGCGCCAATAAGTTAGTTGACGGCTTAAAAATTGAAATAAAAAATGGGCGTTTTTTATATAATGATGCGTTTAATTTGCGCTTTGAGCGTGAAGGTTTATTACTTAATGCCCAGCAGCTTAAACTAGATTTATTTTGGTGGCACTGCGATGGTATGTGTATTGATAACTTAAGTGCTCGGTCTATAAAACTAAATTTACCAGCATCGTCATCTAATTCCCCTGATACACCTAGCGAACCGCTGGAACAAATCAGTTTGCCATTTAATATTGCACTTAAGCGTTTATCGGTCACTGAGTTTGTGTTAAATCACACAAGTGCAAACGTAGTTGTAAATAATGTGGAGATTGCTGCAAAGGCACAAGGTGCGGATATTCAAGTTAAAAGCGTGAATATTCCGAGTGTTTTAATCGCGTTAAAAGAGCAACCAGGAGAAAATACAGCCAGTTCTACCCCAATTACTGAGCTGCCAGCATTACCTAATATCGCATTTATGTCGCCACTCAATATTTATCTAGAACAGTTTAATATTGTGCAGTTCACGGTAAAGAAAGGCGAACAGCAAAATATAATAAATAATATTGCGCTACAAATGAAGCTAATAGGTTCTGAGATTAACGTTGCCTCATTGTCTGCAAATTATCAGCAGTGGCAGCTTAATACAGCACTTAGCGCAAAGCTCAAAGACAGCTTACCTATTAATGGTGATATCAGTCTAAAAGGGCATGGTTATGATGCCAATATGCAAATAGGCGGAGACTTAGAGAAGCTCAATGTTGATATAAAAAGCAATGAATCTTTTCCTTTTCAACTTGCAGCCACGGCTAATCTTAAACAATCAAATTATCCGTTCAGTATTAATGGCGTTGTAGAGCAGTGGATTATTGAAACAGCGAGTAAAGAGTTAAAGGTAACCGACGTAAAATTAACCGCGCAAGGCAATGCCAACGATTACCAATTAGCATTATTTGGTAATAGTCAGTTAGGTGCGTATCCAAGTGTGAATTTTCACAGCCAAATTAATGGCTCACTGAGCGAAGCAAACTTAAAAACCTTAGCCCTTAAAGCGAATGATAGTCAGGCTACTATCCAAGCGAATGTCGATTGGCAAAATGGGGTTAGTGCTAACTTTAGCGGCGGGCTATCGAGTTTAAAAGCGCAATACCTTACTGACACACTCACTAGCGATATTTCAGGGCAGTTTAAAGGGGCATTTGTTGCCAGTTCAAATAGCTGGCAGTTAAGTATGGATGATACCCAATTAAGCGGGTTACTAAATGATGTACCGCTTAATTTTGTTGCTCAATTTAACTTAAATGATGAACTTAAAGCCACTGTAAATAAATTTAGCCTTAGTAGCGGTACAAACAGATTAACTTTAACAGGTGAAGTTGATCAGCAATGGCAGATTAATGGGGCAATTGCGCTGCAAAGTAATGATGATGCAAAGCTTCCGTTTATTGCTAATGGTAAAGCTGATTTAAGTATACGAGGCGAGCGGTTGACGCCTGCAGTTGATTTAGCGTTAAAGCTAGAGCAGTTTATTTATGACGAAATTAATATTAATAAGTTGGCGTTAAAAGCACAGCTAGACACCGCTACTGATTGGCAAACAGATATTAGCGTTACTCTTGATTCAGCGCGTGTCATGCATCACTTAATTAATAAAGTGAATATAGTTGGTAGTGGTGATAAAACTGATCATCAACTAAGTGCATCTATTGATGCTGATGCTGGGGCAGCTACGTTTGAGCTTAATGGCAAACTAGCCAACGCAAGATGGCAAGGTGAGCTCAGTAACATTAGCATAAGCGATAAAACGCTTAGTTTTGAAAACGCTAAAGATATAGCCGTAACAATAGATTCGAAAACGGGCGACTTTGATGTGAGTGCGCATTGTTGGCAATCAAGTAATAGTAAGTTATGTATTGATAGGTTAAATCAAACCCGCGAATTAGGTCAGCTTAACGTAAAACTGACCAAGCTTTCATTGCAAGAGCTAAAATATTGGTTACCAGATAATGTAATAACTCGTGGTGATATAGCTGGCGATTTTGCTGCTAATTGGCAAGCTGGCGCACTTAAAACTCTACGCGCTAATTTAAATTCATCAGGGCTTAACGCGGTTCTTATTAACGAAGAAGACCGATTTAAGCTACCTATTGAAACGCTAAATATAAGCGCTTTTTCTGATGCTAAGATTGGCAAAATAGAAGCTAATTTAGAATCGAGTGTTTTGGGTAAAGTAACAACCAAAGTTGATATTGATGATATTCAAAATAAGCAAACGCTTAACGGTAATATTCAAATTGATAAAATATTATTGTCGGATATACAGCCTTTTTTAAACACTCTCGAGCAGCTTAATGGCGCCATTCGTGGGCAAGTTGCCTTAGCTGGCACACTCAAAGAACCCTTGTTAGAGGGGAATTTAAATATTGAGAATATTAACCTAGAGGGCGAGCAACTGCCTATTGCCCTTAAAAACTCCAATATTAATGTGGTGTTTAATAAATCCACCGCCACTATAAAAGGGGATTTAAATGATCCAGAAGGCGGACAGGTAAAATTAACCGGTAATGTTGATTGGCAAGGTGAGCAACCAGCTGTAAACATGAATTTAGTCGGTAGTGAGTTTTTTGTGAGGGCACAACAAGGCGTTGTTTTTAAAGTATCGCCTGAGTTAAAAATAAGTTTAGCCGACAACGCACTTAAGCTGGCAGGTGATGTTGTGGTGCCTTATGGGCGAATAGAAATTGAAGAGCTGCCAGAGGGGGCTGTACAGGTTAGTGATGATGAAATTATTCTAGATCAAACTACGCAAAGTACAAAAAAAGCGCCATTTGA
The DNA here is from genome assembly GCF_000239875.1 of Pseudoalteromonas sp. BSi20311. NCBI lineage: Bacteria > Pseudomonadati > Pseudomonadota > Gammaproteobacteria > Alteromonadales > Pseudoalteromonadaceae > Pseudoalteromonas > Pseudoalteromonas sp. BSi20311. The sequence goes on from NZ_BADU01000028.1 coordinate 18,585, forward strand.
CTACGATATTGATTTAAAAGTAACAGTTAAAAATGATGTAAGAGTAGCCTCATTCGGACTTGAGTCTAAAGTAGTGGGTGATATGGATATAAAAATGAGCCAAGATTCACCCATTATTGCCATTGGTGAACTTAATTTAATTGAAGGAACTTACTTGGCATTTGGCCAAGACTTGATAATTAGAACCGGGCAAATTGGTTTTAGTGGCGCAATAGATAAACCTCATTTAAATATTAAAGCTATTCGTAACCCAAACAATACCGCTGACGGTGTGATTGCCGGTGTGACTTTAACTGGTAGTGTTGAGCAGCCAAATTTAAAAGTGTTTTCTGAGCCGGGTATGGACCAAGCGCAAGCCTTAGCGTATTTACTCAATGGTCAACCATTAGGAGAGGGCGACAGTTCAACCGATGCGATGTTAGCTCAATTATTACTTTCTCAAGGAGTGAGCAGAAGCGAAAGTTTAGTGTCTAAAGTGGGTGAATCGTTTGGTTTGTCAGATGTGAGCTTAAGCTCTAAAGGCAGTGGCGAGCAAACAAAAGTAGAAATATCAGGTTATCTTGCACCGAGTTTGCAGGTTAAATATAGCGTAGGGGTATTTGAGTCGCTTAGTGAAGTGGCGGTGCGTTATCAGCTTATGTCGAAGTTATATATAGAAATAACCAGTGGCTTGTATCAAAACGTAGACATACTGTATAAGTTTGATTGGGACTAATAGATAACAATAAAAAAGGAAAAGGTATGAAAAAATTTGTAATCACTGTTTTAGCATCGGCTTTGCTCGGCGGATGTGCTCAGCAAAGCATTTTGCCATCAGCGCCGGTTAAAAGCCTAACCAGTAGTGAGATTATTGCATCTGCAACGGATGAGCAATGGCGATGGGTTAACCCTGAGAATATTTTAAAACTAACGCTACCTACCGGTGCCGCTTATATTGAGCTTAACCCCAAACTTGCGCCTAAACACACTGCGAATATTAAAAAATTGGCACGACAGGGCTTTTATCAGGGTACTCATATTTATCGTTTTGTTGAGGGGTTTGTTGCTCAAGGTGGCGATAGTACGGGTAAAAAGTTAGCCAAAACTAAACATAACACGGTGCCAGCTGAGTTTTATTTAACCACCACAGAGCCACTTTTGATCACCGAGATGGGTGAGGATGGTTATGCACCAATAACCGGGTTTTTAAATGGTTTTGCGGTAGCGCAAAATGAAACACGTGATCAAACATGGCAAATTCATTGTCATGGTGTATTTGCAATGGCACGGGACAACGATATAAATAGTGCTAGCACCGAGTTTTTTGTCACCATAGGGCAAGGTCCGCGTTATTTAGATAAAAATATCACCGTATTTGGGCGAGTACTGACAGGTATGGCGCATTTTCATCAGCTAGCGCGCACACCTAAAGGTGGTAGCGAGTTTAACCCTATTACAGACTTACAAGTATTAGCCGACGTTAGCAGCGATAACAGCCGATTTAAAGTAATGAAAACAGACTCAGATGCATTTAAACAGTTAATTTCAGCACGAGGTAGTCGTAGCGAGGAGTGGTTTGCGTATAGCCATAATTACATTGATGTGTGTGGAATGCCTGTGCCAACTAAGCAACTTAACGATTAAAAAAGGAGCCTGAGGCTCCTTTTTTGTTTAGCTTATTGACGGTTTATCTTTACCGCAAAAGGGGTATCGTTATGATGAGTTGAGCGATATGGATTAATATCAAGGCCGCCACGACGCGTATAGCGCGCATACACTTCAAGCTCTTTAATATTCAATTGAGTGGTTAAGTCGCTATAAATACGCTCCACACATTGCTCATGGAACTCATTATGGGTCCTAAACGAAATTAAATAGCGTAATAATGACTCACGGCACACTTGCTCACCAGTATAACGAATAATAATGCTGGCCCAATCCGGCTGTGAAGTAATTAAACAGTTCGATTTAAGCAAGTGACTATGCAAGGTTTCGCTAACCACTTTATCGCTTTGTGATTTTAGAGAATGTGCATCAATATGGTAGTTATCTATTTCAATATCTAACTCATCAATACACTCACCAGGAAGCGGTGTGCAAGGAATACAATTATAATCATCAGCGCTGTATAAGGTCACTTTTACCGGGCTATTTACCGCATTGGATAAGTCATCAATTAAATGTTGTTTAACAATGTCAATACTGCCAAAGCGGCTTTGGTTAAAACTGTTTAAATAAAGCTTAAACGACTTTGACTCTATAATATGACTACTTTGGCATTCGAAAGTAAATAGCGCCACTGCCACTTGCGGTTTGCCTTTGGTATTTAACCAAGACAGTTCATAACCTGTCCAAATATCTTGCCCTTTGAATGGTAATGCGGCCTCATCAATACTCAACGCGTCGCGATTAAGCTTGCGAGCAATAGGAAAAAGCAAGCTGGGCGTGTATTGATCTACATACTCAGTAGATTGACCAAGTACGCTGCCTTTAAGATCGGGAGAATTGCTGTAATCTGTCATGTTTGCTCTTAAATAGTTACAATGGGAACATTATATCTAAATTAAATGAGTTTCACAGTATGTCTGTTGCAATGCAATTAGCCCAACTTCACCAACGCTTTAGTGAAAAAACCATCAAAAATACACAAAAGCAGCCACTCATTGCCCACGATGAGCAATGGCCAAGCCCTTGTGAAATAGGCACAGCCGATGAGAACGGTATGATCCAATGGCAAGCGGTAGTGAGGGAGCCTGTAGGTTCACTCATTAACCTGGCTAACGCATTAGAGCTTGAATTTCCTGATGAACTTAGCCAGTTTTATGGCCATATGTTTGCTGGCAGTATTTTAGCCAGCGTTGATGGTCATCAAGTGGAATTATTACAAGCGTGGAATGAGGATGATTTTGACTTACTGCAACAAAATATCACGGGTCATGTTTTAATGAAGCGAAAGCTAAAGCAAGCGCCGAGCGTTTTTATTGGTTTAACTGATCAAGATGATTTACTTGTTACGGTATTAGTGGAAACAGGGGAAGTGTGCTTAGAATATGTAGGTAAAAAGCCGCATCATGTGTTGGCTAATAACCTCAGTGAGTTTATTGCTACATTAACAGTTTAAACTAGCTCGGTGTTGCTGATTTAATGCACACCTAGCTTGTTTATTCATGGGATTTATTGAAAATCCCATGAAATATTAGACACTAAACCACACGGTTCGCACCTAAAATCAAATAATCCAAACCACGGCTCAGGTAATTTCCATTCACCTTGGCAACTTGGGCATTTTCGCTCAAGCTCTGAGGCTTTATCAACCCCACCTACACGGTATAAGTAATAGTAAACAGGCTTTTTAGTTAAAAAGCTGATGCGTTTGCTAATGTCTTTACCTCGGCGATACAAATCACTTTGTGTGCTGGCTATTTCCTCTAACGCAGGAAATTCACAGCGAGTTGCACCATTAATTTGAATTTGATCGCATGCTTGCCAATCTTCTTGCCATTTAATCAGGGTTTTATAATCGCCATTGGCAATTGCCGGAATATTAAATAGCGGAACGGGTAAAAAATCATCGCCACAATACAGTGGGCTGCAAGTATGCACATACGTAGTATATAAAATATAGCTTGAGGGCTCTTTACAGCCATCGGCTCCATTTGAATGAATGTCTTGACCTATTATTTTCACTTTAGGTGCTAACAAGCCTGCATCATGTAGCTTTTCAACACTGTGCTTTACAAATGCACTGTTGTTAAGTGGGTGCATAGCATCCTCGGTCGGACACATAACGCGAGTGATAAAATAGCCATCTTTCAAAACCGTCGGAAATTCTTCTCCAATGATTTGGCCATTAAAACGTAATGCATTTACCAAGCGATTTATTGCTTGCTCGGCTTGCTCTAAGGTGGTGTCTTGGTAGCAGTCAAATGTTAAATCAACAACAAACATTTATAGTCTCAAATTATTTTGGCGCGAGTAATGTCAGTAATTGATCTAACTTTTGCTCAATTCTATCTAATTGAGAGTTGTTCTGATCTTCATTACTGACACTTTGCTTTGGGGTTTTCATTAAATTATAAATTGAATCAGGATTATTCTTATATTGACTCACCGCAGCAATAATAACCGGCATTGGGGTCGGTGTTGTTAAACGACTTTTAGTTAGTGCAACAGTGGGAACTTTGCCTTCATCAAGAAGGACTTTAATAGCTTCAAATACAGCAGCATTCATTCAATTATAACTCTTTTATAAAGTAAGCTCGCAACATAGGCGCTGCGAGCGGGTATGGTATCAATAAAGTGGCTAAGGCACATTAAAATGCGCATTAAATTAATTATTTTTGACGAAGCCGTACGTCTAGTTCATCAATTACTTCACTCCAATCGCCATCAACCGCTAGCGATTCGGCAATAAAATGTTGTTGGGCTTCATCCCAAAAGGGAGCATCTTGCAACAAGGTTGTATCGGCAATGGAGTGCGAGGCAATAAATGCATCTATTTGCGCTTCTGAATCCGGTAGTCCTAGTTGGGCGAACAAGGTATTAATAGTATGTTTTGTTGTATCCATAATAATGCTCCTAAATGAATTAATACTTAGTACTTATTAACTCTAGGGGGGAATGGTATATCTAGCCAGTTTAACCCTTACTGAATTTACGCTTTATTTATTCAGTAGTAAGTCGCTAAAGCATGATCTGGCTCAATGCAGTGGATGAGCGTACTAACTAAAATGTAAATTCGCTTATTTGTCTCACTTAGGTATATAGTTATATAAGCATTTGGTCATCGTTGTAGTTCAAAATTAATCCCAAACAAGTTACGCGGCGTAATGACAACGGGTATAAAATAATAAAGGAAATAAAATGACAGCCACAGCAGAATCGACAGACGCCTTTAGTGTTCAGCATATTGCACCAGAGGATATAAGCACAGCAGCCAGCCTGATATATCAGGCATATCAAAACGATCCTATTTTACAAACTCTGCTAGGGTATAACGAAGACAACCCGCTCGATTATGAAAAAAAATTACGTGCACTTATTCGTGAAGAGCTCAGTAGCTTTTGGCAAGAGAAGCAGCCTTTAATTGGCCTTTACCGTAATGATAAATTAAAAGCGGTTGCCTGTGTGTTTGAGTCAAATAGCCAATTACAAGCTGAGCGTTATTGGCATTGGCGATTAAAGCTGATGCTAAGTGCAGGTTATTTACAAACGAATCAATTAATTGAAAAAGAAAAAACCATTCGTGACGCCTTAAAGCCGCAAGGGAATTATTACTTTTTAGCGTTTATTGCGGTTGATCCACACTTTCACGGGCAAGGGTTTGGTCGCACTTTACTTAAAGGTTTAGATGGCTTAATACACGATAATCCTGAGTCTTCTGGTATAGCGGTATTTGTGACTCGTGACGAGCATACGAAATTTTTTAAATCGCAAGGCTTTGAGCACTTTAAACAACTTTCATTTAACCAAGTTAAGGGTGAATTACTATTTAAAGTTGCTAATGCTCAATAAAGGTAGTTGTTCATAATGGCGTATCTTTAAGCCTATGTTCCAAATCGGGCACACCAGTGTGAGATATATCCTACATTAGTGTGCTCTTTGTCAGTTTAAATCCATTATTTATCCGTTTATAAGCATCAAGCTTCTGTTATTTATAGCTATTTTTGTTTTTTCAATTTTGTGACATTAAATTTTTTAGTTTTCCTCACTATTATACCCAGCCGTTTGGTTTAAACTTTACTTTGTCAAGACGACATAGCTCAATGACTGAGCTAATGCCATGGATATGGAATCAGGCAGCATAGTAGTGACTAGCAGGAAGCGCAAAGGACAAGTTAACACGGATGCAAGGATGAAACAGGAAGTACATGAAGTACTAAAATAGCTAGGAGCTATTTAAAGGATACCAAGGATGATGCGATAGGATATTGCAGGAGCGTTAGTTTACGCAGGACGGCCAAGGCGGCAAGAGGATATTGCAGGATGCAATGGAGGGCTAACAGGGTAGTTTGCTCGTTCAGTGGATGATAAACAAGGATCAGGTAAAGGATACCTTACAGGATGTTGGCAATTGGGGCGTAACTGAGGTTACGCCTTGGTTTTTGTATTATAAAAATTATATCTTATGTGGTGGCACAACCACACTTTTTAGCTTTTCATCTTCCATGATTAACACTCCCTGATAAGCATTTTCACCATCGCTTGAAAATTCAAAAATAAATTCGCTTTTCATGCCCGGTTTACCACTTTTTAAAATGCCAAACCGACGCTTGCTACAAGCCACACTCATTAGTTGTACCTGCAATTGCTCACTTTGGCGTTTGGCATGAACGTTCGCTGCTTCGGCTATTTTACGATTTAGCCAAAAAAAATAAATTACAGCCCCAATAAGTATGAACGTCCATAAACTAGCCATTTAAGAGAATAACCTTCCAATTGCGCGAGCTAACGTCTCGCTTCTGTTTTCTTTACGTAGTAATGCTAATAAATGTGGGCGAATAGTTGGAATTGCAACTAAATCTGCAAAAATGCTAGGAAATAACTCAGCTATTTTCTCATGGTGCGCACAGTTATCCATAAATACATGCAAACGCTGTGGCTCTTCTAATTGTTTAAAGCTGCGACCTGCAATAGTTAATAAAATGTCTGAGTCTTGCCCAAGCGTAGATTCTAAAGCGCAGTCAACCAGTTGTGCGCTAAGCCCTGTTGCTTGCCCTGATGATATGGCGCGAAGCGCGGCAGAAGCCGTAACCACATCATTATTCTTAAGAGCGGTTTGTCCATAACTTAACATTAACTCACTTAACGTGGGTGGTATTTCGATGTGTTCAAGCATTGCGCTTAATGGTTGTAATACTTCAACAGGTAAATTAGGCCACGCAGCGTGTAAGTGTTTTAAGTTATCAGCACTGTTGAGGCGATAAGCAAAATCAGCAATACCTTGTAGTGCCACACTTTGCCAATTATCAAAACCAATCTGGCCACTAAAATAAAGCTGGGCATGCTCATAATACTGTGAGGCTGGTTGTTTTAATAACACTTTAACTTGTGCATTAAACGCCGCTAATTTATTAGCATTAGGAGTAAATACGTAAGGGTTGTTATCGAGTTTGCCATCGGCTTGTTCGCCGGTAATTTCTGTTCCTAGTGCTTGAATTACCATGTCTGCAAAGTGGTCGCGGCTGGCACTAACGAGTTTACTTTGTTCATCAAGTGGGAATTTTAAAAACCACACATAGGGTTCTTTGCTAGCTTTACTGTCCCAAAATTGAATTGCTAGCCATGCATGGCCTGCTAATGGGTAAGGGTAAGGAACTTGTGCTTGTTCAACAGCTAAAAATTGTTGTTTATCAAGCTTGGTAATATGCCTGCCAATATCAAAAGCACGCCATTGAGTTCCTGCACCGTCTAAAAGCTGGCCTAATGTGGCTATATGTTCACTCATGAATTTCCAACTGTTTTTACTACAAAATTACGCTAATTATACGCCATAGCGACTGTTGAGGGAACAGGGTATAATTGTGCAATATACAAAGTAAAGGGTGATTATGACTGAGCAAACCCAACTCTATTTAACACAATTAACTGCGCTACTTAAAAAGTATCAGCTTTGGCAGAATGAGCCGATTGACCCTGCATTGTTGCATTCAAGCGTCCCTTTTTGCCATGATACGCTTGCATTTGAACAGTGGTTACAGTTTGTATTTATAGAAAAAATTCAACAGATTATTACAATGAAACAACCGTTACCGCGTAATTTTGCAATTGCTCCTATGGCGCAAATGACACTCATTGATAAATCCGGAAGCGAAGAGATTATTTCTTTGCTAACGCAATTAGATTCATTGCTTGGAGAGTCAGATGACTGAACGTCCAGCGCCAGTTGAATACGGCGAACTGAACATTCTCTATCAAGATGAGAATTATGTAGCGATTGATAAACCATCAGGCTTACTTGTTCATCGCTCCTTTTTAGATAAGCATGAAACTCAATTTGCAATGCAAATGCTACGCGATCAACTCGGTCAGCATGTGTTTCCTGTGCACCGTCTTGATAGGCCGACATCGGGTGTGTTGCTGTTTGCTCTAAGCTCAGAAGCCGCGCGTGATATGAATCAGCTGTTTATTGAGGGTACGATCTCAAAGCGTTATTTAGCTTTAGTACGCGGATTTGCGCCTGAATCTATTTTTTTAGATAAACCGTTAAAAGAGGAGCTAGACAAAATTGCTGATAAATTTGCCGATCAGAATAAAGATGCTCAAGAAGCACAAACTCAGTTTAATTGTTTGCATCAAGCTGCGTTGCCTATCCCTATAGGAAAATACCCAACAGTTAGGTATTCTTTGGTAGAGTGTTTCCCTAAAACAGGACGTAAACATCAAATTCGTCGCCATTTAAAGCATTTGTCGTTACCGATAATTGGCGATGTAAATCATGGTGATAACCAGCACAATCAGTTTTTTAGAGAACACTTTTCTCTTAGGCGATTAATGTTATTCGCCACAGAACTGCGTTTTGTACATCCTTACAGTAATGAATCGATAATAATTAAAGCGCCACTAGGTGATGCAATGTTGAGTATTTGCAACCAGTTAGGGTGGCCAAGCGAAGAAAAGGATTATTAATGGCACATATTAGTATTTTTGTAGGCAGCGTGTATGGTGGTGCTGAACGTTTAAGTGAGCAAATAAGTGATACCATTGAGCAAGCCGGCCATCAGGTAAGCGTATTTGCAGCGCCAAGTTTAGAAGATCTAAAAAATGCATCGCATATTTTAATTGTCACCTCAACAACAGGACAAGGCGATATACCCGCTAACTTGGCAGAGCTTTATAATCAGCTTAACAGCACCTTTCCAATGTTAACTAATAAGCCATTTGGCATTGTGGCTATGGGTGATAGAAGTTATGGTGATACGTTTTGCGGTGCAGGGCGTAGCTTTGATGAACTATTACGTGACTTACAAGCCAAACCTGTGGGTAATCGATTAGAAATTGATGCCTGTGAAGACTTTGAGCCTTGGCCTGTCACCGAGCCGTGGTTACAAACTTGGCTTGATAAATTATCCTCTTAAATGCGCAGACTCTAAATGAAAAAATATAAACTGAGTTTAATTGTGCTTGCGGGTGGCTTAGGTAGTCGCTTTGGTGGCAATAAACAAATTGCAGAAATTCCAGGGCTAAATTGCACTATTATGGAGCTGAGTATTATTGATGCGCATGCTGCAGGCGTGACGCAGGTGGTGCTGATCATAAACCAAGCGGTACGTAGTGAAATAGAGCGTACTATTTTGCCACGATTACCTAGTGATCTTGATGTGGTGCTGGTGGAGCAACACATTGAACAGGTGCCCGAACAATTTAAAGCAACACTTTGCCAGCGAGTAAAGCCTTGGGGCACAGGTCATGCTCTGTTGTGTGCCAAAGCCCACATTAATAACCCCGCTATTGTGATCACTGCAGACGATTATTATGGCGCGTCTTCATTTTTATTGCTTAGTGAGCATTTCAAAAAAAGCGCTGAATGGGCAATGGTAGGGTATCCGATTATTGATACTCTTTCTGAGCACGGTGGTGTAAATCGTGGGGTATGTAATATTGCGAATGGAAAGCTTGTTGCCGTAACCGAGTATTTGAATATTCAACAAGAATCTGAGCATATTTTTGGCGATAACCCACAGGGTTTACGTGAAAAAGTTAGCCCAAATGCGCTTGGCTCTATGAGCTTTTGGGGGATAACCCCTTGCTTGTTTGACTATTTGCAACAAGGCTTTGAAACGTTTTTACAGCAATATAACGTGAATACTCAGCAAGAGTACTACTTACCTGATCAAATCCAGAAAGCTATTAATGTAAAAGCAAAGCCTGTATTTGTATACACTGCAAAAGAGCCTTGGTTTGGTGTTACCTATAAATCAGAACTGACAAACATTGCGGCTACTTTGTGCGCATTACGTCAAGCATAAAGATGGTAGTACCAATTTTATTATAAATATGATCAATCTAGCATGTTAAATAACCCGCTACATGCGTTAAAAATTATTGTCGCCTTGGGCGAAAAGAGTGAAGTAGAAAATGAATACAGTTCCTATAGAAGTTTATTTATCTGAGAGTTTTGGCCTTGACGAGAAGCATGCGAGCATAAAACCCATAGGCAGTGGGCATATAAATACTACTATGTTATTAAGTACTTCGAAGCGGTCACTGGTTGTACAAAAGCTCAATACGGTGGTGTTTCCAAAACCACAGTTACTTGTTGATAATGCGCGATTAATAGAGCAACACTTAAGTAAAAAACAACAAGCAGGTGAATTCAATCTAGCAATAGTACGCCATGTAGCGACGACTCAGAATGACTATTTAGTTAATAATGATGATGATACTTGGCGAGCACTTGAGTTTATTGGTGGCAGCTACAGTGAAGATGTGGTTAATACTGCTAGCCAGGCACAAACAGCGGCCAATGCATTTGGCCAATTTGCGCAAGCGCTACAAGACTTTGACGCGAACAATTTACATGCGGTTATTCCTAATTTTCATAACTTGGCCATGCGTGCAGAAGTCTTCAAGCAAGTGGTTAGCACCGATCCTCATAAACGTTTGGCTCATTGTCAGGAAGAGGTTGATTTTTGCCTGTCGCAGCTTTCACTTATCGATGAGCTTAATGCCCTTGAGGGAAAAGTGCCTATTCGTGTGTGCCATAACGATACTAAAATAAACAACATGCTATTTTGCTTAGACTCTAATAATGCAAAAGCGGTGATAGATTTAGATACCTGTATGCCTGGTTATTGGCTTAATGATTTTGGCGATATGGTCAGAACATTTTGCTCTGCAGAGCAAGAAGATTCAACGGCGCTTGAAAAGGTAGGTGTTCGTGAAGATATTTTTGCAGCGATTGTTAAAGGCTATGTTGAGCCACTAAAGGGGGTATTAACACCCGCCGAGAAACAAAGCTTTTGGTTAGGTGCTAAAGTAATGCCCTTTATGATTGGCTTACGCTTTTTAACTGATTATATAGATGGTGATAATTACTTTAGCGTTAAGCATAAGAGACACAACTTAGATCGCGCAAAAAACCAATTTGCCTTATACAAGGATATAGTAAGTAAGCAGCAGGTCTTAAAGGAGATTTTGACTCAGGTATAAACCCAATTAATTATATTGCTCAAAGCGTTATAACTAAAACTTTGAGCAATATAAATTGAGGTTAAACATTGAAAGTATGTGTTAACTTCCAACATCTCAATTTTTTACTTATTAAGCATCTGCTAGTTTTACACGGATTTTGCTTTTGTCTACTGTGGTTTGATTAAGCGCTTTTATTGCGCCCTTAACTTCAATGTCATTAGGCATTTCTACAAAGGCAAAGCCTTTAGATTGGCCTGTTTCTTTATCGAGTACCAAGTTACAGGTGGTCACTTTACCGTGAGCCGTAAATAACGTACGAAGTTCATGCTCAGTAGTGGCACGTGATAAGTTACGAACTAATAATTTCATATATAACCTAAATAATGGGTTCAAGCATAATTATCTCAAGTAACCTTGCTTTAACCTAACGTTATTTTATAAACAGTAAAAATAACTATTAAAAAACAAAAAAACCGCCTAATGGCGGTTTTTTATACATTGCGAGAGATTACTTTACTTCTTTACCCGCTGCTTGTTGATCTGCATGATAGCTTGAACGTACAAACGGGCCTGAAGCGGCGTGTGTAAAGCCAATTTCATCAGCATATTCTTTTAATGCGTCAAATTCAGCTGGTGGCACGTAACGCTTAACGGGTAAGTGATGCTTAGACGGTTGTAGGTATTGCCCTACAGTAAGCATATCAACGTTATGAGCACGTAAATCGCGAAGTACTTCCTCGATTTCGCTAATTTCTTCACCAAGGCCAACCATTAAGCCTGATTTTGTTTTAACCTCAGGATGGGCTTCTTTAAAGCGACGTAATAATTCAAGAGACCATTTATAGTCAGCACCTGGGCGCGCAAGTTTGTATAAACGTGGCGCCGTTTCTAGGTTGTGATTAAATACATCTGGCGGCGTTTCAATTAAAATTTCTAACGCTCTGTCCATACGGCCACGAAAATCGGGCACTAAAATCTCAATGGTAATTTCTGGATTATGCTTACGAATTTCGCGGATACAATCAGCAAAGTGCTGAGCACCACCGTCACGTAAATCATCACGGTCTACAGAAGTAATAACCACATAGCTTAACTTCATGTCTTTAATGGTCAGTGCCAGCTTTTCAGGCTCAGCGGCATCAGGTTTTAATGGGCGACCATGTGCAACGTCACAAAATGGACAACGACGTGTACAAATAGCCCCTAAAATCATAAAGGTCGCTGTACCGTGGTTAAAACACTCTGATAAGTTAGGACACGAAGCTTCTTCACATACAGAGTGAAGGCCATGTTTACGCATTGCTTGTTTTATGCCGTCAATCCGCTCGGTTGACTTAGGTAAGCGAATTTTAAGCCACTCTGGCTTACGGAGCATTTCGGTTTTTTCTGTTGGTAAAACTTTAACGGGGATCAACGCCATTTTTTCTGCGTCGCGTAGTTTTACACCTGGTTCCATTTTGACTGGTTTATTCATTCGTTTTCAAACCCTTCAGTATGCTTAACCTGTGTTGCATTAAGCTTCTTGATCATGTGTTTTACCAGCCCTTCACCTGCAGCTTCAAGGTTTTGAGGGCCATTTAGTTCTTTAGTTTGCACCATATTCATGCCCGCATAACCACATGGGTTAATGCGTAAAAATGGACTTAGATCCATATTAACATTTAATGCCAAGCCATGAAATGAGCAGCCACGACGAACTCGTAAACCTAAAGAGGCAATTTTACTGTCGTTAACGTAAACACCAGGGGCATCCGCTTTCGCGTATGCATCTATGGCGAACTCTGCAAGGGACTCAATGATGCACTCTTCAAGCCAAGTAACTAGCTCTCGCACCCCAATTTTTAAACGACGTAAATTAAATAATACATACATCATTTGCTGACCAGGGCCGTGGTAAGTCACCTGTCCACCGCGGTCAACTTTAATCACTTCAATGTCACCTGGGGCGAGTAAGTGCTCATCTTTACCGGCTTGGCCTTGGGTAAATACACTTTCATGCTCTACTAACCAAATTTCATCTGGCGTATTTTCATCACGGGTGTCGGTAAAGTCTTGCATTTTTTGCCAAATCGGCATGTAACGCTGACGACCCAGTTGGCGTACGATTAGGGTGTTTTCGCTCACAACAAATCTCAACTATAGCTTAAAGCATATGGCGCACGTCATCGATATTGCTGATCACGTTGTAAATTTCTTCAATGTGTTTGCCGCTTGTTACTGTGGCTACTAAAGTGACTGACTCATAGTTACCTTTACTGCTCGGTTTTACTTTTGGCGCATAATCACCCGGAGCGATAGGTTGTAACTTTTCTAAAATTTGATCAGTTAAGTTTACGTTTGCTAAACCCATAATTTTAAATGTAAACGGGCAAGGGTACTCTAGGTACTCATCAAATTTAGTGTTTTTAACAGGTTCAACCACGACGGGAACTCCTCAAACAAAAGTGTTGGCTCAACTTATACGTTAAGCTTAAAACTGACAGGCTAATGACAATCTTGAAATGATGTTACTTTTGACCTAAGCCAACGATAGTCATTCAATACGATTGGTATATATGGGGCGCATTCTAGCACTTTTCAAGCAAAAAAAAACGCCTCACAGAAGAGGCGTTCATATTACTTTACTCGTGCTTACATTATTTGTAAGCGTAAGTAGTCATATATTTTGCTGAAGAAGCTACCTTCTTGTATTTCTTCAAGCGTAACTAGCGGATATTGTGCAATATCTTCGCCTTCAAGTTGTAAAAACAGCGTGCCTACTTTAGTGCCTTTAGCTAAAGGTGCTTCAAGCGTATCGTCAAGCTCAAAGTTTGCTTTCAGGTTTTTATGTTGGCCACGAGGGATTGTAATAGGGGTGTCTTCTAAAATACCTAAAGAGACATTCTCTTTGTTACCCATCCAGATGCGTTGCTCTGCAAAACTATCGCCAGCTTTGTAAGGCGTAATTGTTTCAAAAAAAGCGGAAACCGTAGTTAAGCAGTTTTTTACTTTCAACTTTACGCGCACGCTCACTTGAAGTACCCATAACTACCGCAATTAAACGCATGTCGTTTTTCGTTGCCGAGGTGACTAAGCTGTAACCCGCATCAGATGTATGGCCTGTTTTAATACCATCAACATCTAAGCTTTCATCCCATAACAACGAGTTACGGTTATATTGCTTTATACCATTGTATGTAAATGACTTTTCTTTATATAGTGCATATTCGTCCGGCACGTCTCTGATTAAGGCTGCACCAAGTGTGGCCATATCGCGTGGCGTTGTGTAGTGCTCGTCTGTATCAAGACCGTGACTATTAATAAAGTGAGTATTTGTCATGCCTATCTTTTCAGCATGGGCATTCATTAAATCTGCAAAGGCACTTTCGCTGCCAGCAATATGCTCAGCCATGGCAACACAGGCATCATTACCTGATTGCACAATAATACCGTGATTAAGTTCATCTACACTTACTTGCTTACCCACTTCAATGAACATTTTAGATGATTCAGGAAAGTTTTTTGCCCACGCTTTTTCACTGATAGTTACCATATCGGTGGGTGCGATATTACCTGCATTTATTTCAGTACCAATTACATAACTAGTCATCATTTTAGTTAAGCTAGCAGGAGCAAGTTTTGTATCAGCTTCACCTTCTGCAATCACTTTACCTGTGGTGAAGTCCACCAAAAAGTAACCTTTAGCATTAACTTGAGGAGGGGCTGGAATAATTTGTGCGGTGGCTGAAAAGACGGCGGCAGAACAGACTAAGCCGCAAACACCAGTAAGAATTTTATGTTTAATAGATTTCATCATACTCATTAATGGTTAAAGTTAAAAATATGCATTCTCCCTATTCTAAAGGGCTTACTGAGTGTAAAGCAAGAACGCGTTTTGAAATTGATTTTGTTTTAATGTTTTTAGTACTTGTTGCGCGTGTTGGGCATCTTTTATCGGCCCTAAGTGCAATCTATAAATACCGTCTTTTTCGACGATATTTGTTGGTAATTTATATTGCTCTCGTAGTGTGTGTGCCAATGCTTCTATGTTGGCTAACGTACTACCTGCAGCTACTTGAACATAGGTTTTTCGTGCATGGGTATCTGCAAGGGTAATCGCTTCAAGCTTAACCTGTGCTGTACCGTATTTATGGTAGCCAAGTTTATAGGCTGCAGCATAAGAAAGATCAATGATTCTATCGTCATGAAAAGGCCCGCGATCGTTAACCCGTACTATAACAGATTGGCCATTGGCTGTATTTGTTACGCGCACAAAACTCGGTAAGGGCAAGGTTTTGTGAGCTGCCGTCATAGCGAACATATCGTAAATTTCGCCGTTAGAGGTGTGATAACCATGAAATTTTCGGCCATACCATGAGGCAATGCCCGTTTCTGAATAACCTGTTTCATCGAGCATAGGGGTATAACGTTTGCCCAACACTTCGTAAGGGCGTGTGGTGCTCGCGCTTTTTATAACTTTAGTGACAATAGCATCTTGCATTTCTAATTCAGTTGGTGCTCGCAGAGGCGCTGCATCATGGCGCATGCTGTAACGGCTATTTGAACTGCTACATGCACTTAAAAAGAGGCTAACGAGTGTAATAATTATAAGTTGTTTATAAAGGCGCATTATTTTAAGAGCATCCTTTTATCTGTGGCAATCGACATAATAATGCCAAATGCAGCCATCAAGGTCACCATTGAGGTGCCGCCATAACTAATTAATGGTAAGGGAACACCTACAACAGGTAATAAACCCGAGACCATACCAATGTTTACAAAAATATAAACGAAAAATGTGAGTGTCAGAGAGCCTGCGAGTAACTTGCCAAAAGCTTCTTGTGCATTAACTGCAATAAATAATCCACGGCCAATGATGAATAAGTACAGGCTAAGTAAAATACACACACCAAATAAACCAAACTCTTCACTCAGTACAGAAAAAATAAAATCGGTATGTCGTTCAGGTAAAAATTCCAGTTGTGATTGTGTGCCTTGCAACCAGCCTTTGCCTTCGATACCGCCTGAGCCAATAGCAATTTTTGATTGAATAATATGATAGCCAGAACCAAGCGGATCGCTCTCAGGATCTAAAAAAGTTAAAACGCGTTGTTTTTGATAATCGTGCATACCATAGTGCCAAAAAGGCCATGCAGCTAAGGCCACAATAGAGCTTAAAAAGCCAATTAAACGCCAACTCAAACCAGATAAAAACAATACAAACACACCCGAGCTGGCAATCAAAATTGAGGTGCCCAAATCAGGTTGTTCCTTAATAAGTAGGGTAGGCAGCATAACAATGGCAAAGCCAATAATTAAATGAAGTGGACGCGGTGGTAAGTGGTTACGACCAATATACCAAGCAACCATCATTGGAACCGCTAGTTTCATTAATTCTGAGGGTTGAAAGCGGGTAATACCTAAATCTAACCAGCGTTGAGCCCCTTTAGAACTTACACCAAATAGAAGTACCCCAACCAGCATAAGTAGTCCCAAGCAATACATGGGAATGACTAAGCGTTTTAGGGTCGTAGGTGGGATTTGCGCTAAAACAAACATGCCAATAATTGCGCCAGCCATACGGGTTATATGGCGGATCATCATGGCCGAATCTTGGCCCGAGGCACTATAAACTATGGTGATACTGCCAGCCATCATCAGTAATAAAGCAATTAACAGTGGCAAGTCGATATGCAGGCGCAGCCAAATAGAACGCTTATTATGTAAAGCCGTCATGGTACTTTACTCCCTGAGGATTGAATTGGGTTAGCTGCAAAATAATAATCCATTAATTGGCGCGCAATGGGGGCACCTACAGAGCTACCCCCGCCGGTATTCTCTACAACAATAGAGACTATAATTTGTGGATTGTTGTAAGGGGCAAAACCGACGTAAATGGCGTTATCGCGTTGGCGCTCTTTGAGTGCATCGGCATCGTAACGCTCGCCCTGAGCAATACTGACCACTTGGGCTGTACCGGTTTTACCTGCAGGGTCGTAGGTAGCCCCTTTAAACGCACGGTGTGCTGTACCGGTGGTCTTTTTAACCGTGTTATGCATTGCATCAATAGCGATGCGCCAGTTATCCTCATTATTGAGAACAACAGGTGGCTTTTCTTCATTATTGAGCTGGGTGATCTGGTCTTCTTTTTTAGCCACTTGCACTAAGTGAGGAGGATGATTTATTCCCCGGTTAACTAGAATATTAGTCGCGTTGGCTATTTGAATTGGGGTGGCAGTCCAATAACCTTGGCCAATCCCTACAGAAATAGTATCACCACGCCACCATGACTCTTTGAAACGATCTTCTTTCCACTCTTTTGAGGGCAAAATAGCGGTTGTTTCTTCATGAATATCAATGCCTGATAGCTCACCAAAACCAAAACGTGCCATAAAGTTACTTATTTTGGTGATCCCCATGCGATAGGCTGCATCGTAAAAATAAGTATCGCATGACTCTTCTATTGCTTTGTAAACATCAACATGGCCATGGCCCCAACGTCGCCAGTCTCGCCATCTATGCTCTACATTGGGTATTTGAAAAAAACCGGGATCCCACATGGTGGTGGTCTCTTGTACTATGTTTTCTTCTAATGCCAAAATAGCCATGTGCGGTTTAATAGTCGATGCTGGTGCGTAGCGCCCCTGGGTGGTACGGTTTATAAGCGGGCGATCAGGGTTAAGCAGGGCTTTATAGTCTTTACTGCTAATACCGTGCACAAATAAATTAGGATCATAGCTTGGGTTTGAATACAGCGCTAAAACGCCGCCATCTTTTGCATCCATAACCACAATAGCGCCGCGCATATCTTTAAGTGAATGTTGGGCTATTTGTTGTAAACCAATATCGAGAGTAAGTACTAAATCGTCCCCCGGCTGCGGTGGATCCATACTCAAGGTGCGAATAATACGACCACGGTTATTTACTTCAACTCGCTGTGAGCCGACCTGGCCATGAAGTAATGGCTCGTAGTATTTTTCGATACCCAGTTTGCCAATATCATGGGTCGCTCTATAATTGGTGGCTTCATCTTGTTGCTCAAGCTTGTTTAATTCTTTTTTATTGAGCTTAGCAACATAGCCTAAGGCATGGGTTAAGGTGTCTCCAAACGGGTAATAACGGGCTAAACGCGCTTCAATACTAAACCCTGGGAATTTATGTTGGTTTACTGAAAACATCGCTACTTCGTTTTCATTTAAGCGAGCTTTAAGAACTTGGCTTTTAAAGCGGCGAGTGTGCTTTATATCATCAAGGAAATCAGCTTGCTGCTGCTCGGTAATATCAATAATTTTACTGACTGATTTCAATGAGGCAGTTAAATCGTCAACTTCTTCGGGGATCACTTCAAGGTTATAAACGGGCTTGTTTTCAGCCAGTAAAACACCGTTGCGGTCGTAAATAAGTCCGCGATTAGGTGCAATAGGGATTACTTTTATACGGTTATCGTTAGAGCGAGTTTGATAATCTTGGTGGTCGTCAACTTGAATGGTGTACAAGTTAGACAATAATATGGCTACTAAGGCTAATATAAAAATAAAACCCACAAATGCACGCCGAGCAAATAAATTAGCTTCTGCTGAGTGGTCGCGAATAGTGGGTCTTCGTTTTAGCATGGCAAGAAACTACTCGCGATGATAAGGGTGGTTGTTATTTAAGCTCCAGCCTCTGTAAAGACTTTCAGCTACAATAATGCGTACTAAGGGATGCGGAAGCGTTAAATTTGATAACGACCACTTCTGCTCAGAGGCTGCAATACACTCGGGGGCTAATCCTTCAGGTCCGCCAATCAGTAAACTGACATCGCGACCATCTAGTTGCCACTTTTCCATGTTTTTCGCTAGCTGATGAGTATCCAGTGCTTTACCGGTTACTTCTAGTGTGACAATACGATTGCCTTTAGGTATGGCGGCTAAGGTTTTTTCACCTTCGGTGTGTAAAATACGCTTTATATCTGCGTTTTTGCCACGTTTACCAGCAGGTATTTCGATTAGTTCCAGTGCCATATCTTTGGGAAAGCGGCGCTGATATTCTGCAAAACCTGTTTCTACCCATGCTGGCATTTTTGTACCAACAGCAATCATTTGTATTTTCACGACGTTACTTCCAAGCGTTGTCTAAAATAGGGAGCTATTAGCCCCAAAGCTTTTCTAGATCGTAATAGCTACGTGCTTGATCTTGCATAACGTGAACAATCACATCACCTAAATCAACGAGTGCCCATTCGCCATCGCTTTGGCCTTCATAGCCAATAGGCTCTTCACCAGCGTGACGAGCTTCTTTTGCTAAGTTATCAGCAATTGACAGTACATGACGTCTTGATGTGCCTGAACATACAATCATGTAATCGGTTACGTCTGAGGTGCCAGTTACGTCAAGTTGAATCACATCACGTGCTTTCATATCGTCAATTTTGTCTAGTGCAAAAGCGAGTAGTTGTTTCGAATCCAAGGTTTTGTCTCAATTTAAAATTTAATAGCGGTCATTTTAACACGCTGAGGGGTTTATACCAATCACTCTTGATAAAGCTGGTGCTGCTCAATATAGTGACTCACGGTGTCGGGTAATAGTTCACTCTTTTTAATGCTTTTTTTAAGCGCTTGACGGATAGTGCTGGATGCGGCATCTAGCTGTTCTCCTTCTAAAAAGTAAAGGTGTCCGGCATTTTTTTCGTTCAGTAGGGAAATATCTTTGGTCACAGCCTGCTGTTTGTAGCCTTTAAGTTCACCTTGTACGTCACAGTTTTGACCTGGGCGTTGATACACCACTATATGGCAAAGACGAGTTATTGTTTGCCACTGATACCATTTATCAAGGTTGTTGAATGAGTCCATACCAATCAAAAATAAAATAGGGGTATCGGGATTTTCAGCTCTTAACTCTTGCAAGCTTAATAAAGAATAAGAAGGCCCGCTGCGTTGTAGCTCCCGTAAATCAAGCTTAAACTCTGGGTAAGCTGTAATTGCCGCTTTAAGCATTGCTATACGATGCTCGGTGCTGATCCCCGGTGCCGCTTTGTGTGTGGGTATTGCACAGGGCATAAAATAAAGTGAGTGTAATTCAAAAGTAGCCACACATTGCTGCGCCATATTAAGGTGCCCCAAATGAACGGGGTCAAAAGTGCCACCAAAAATTGCAATCATGATATTTTCCCTTTACTGACGGTTAGTATGACACGGCAGTGGAATATCGAGCGGTTGGCAAAACTTAATACAAATATGTGCCAATGCTTGATAGGGGGCAATTAATGCGCCTTGTTTGTAGCTTGCATCAAATAATGCCAGTTCACTGCTAATGCTTTCAAGGGTGTCAATGTTAAGTCTGTTTATCGCTGTTTGTACCGGCGCTTGGTGATTTTTCCATATCGCTTTTTGTTTAAACAGGGTGGCTAACGACTCACCTTGCAGTAACCCTTGCTGTACACTGAGTAAGGTATTTAGATCTTTATTGATGGCCCACAAAATACTCATTACTTCAGTATTATCACTGGCAAGCTTATTTAATACTTTTATTGCTTGTGTAGTATGGCCGTTTAACAGGGCATCACTTAAATCAAAAATATCGAATTTAGATTGGTTTAGCAGCCCTTGCATCACCAATTGTTGGGTAATGAGAGCGTTACCATGTATTAGCGACAGTTTTTCCAATTCTTGAAAACAAGCTAGTAAATTGCCTTCAGTGGCATTAATTAAACTAAGCTTAGCCTCGTTTTGTAAATTGAGTGACAAGCGTTGGCATTGTTCATCTAGCCAACGTTTTAAGTGATTACCACTAAGCGGATAGCAGGGTACAAATAGCCCTTGCTTATCGAGTGCTTTAAACCATGCTCCGCGTTGCACATCTTGGCTGGCCTTGGCGCCTTTAACAATTAAAATGGTGTCAGGGTTTTCAAGCTCAACGACCTTTTTAAAGGTGTTTGCGCCGGGGGTACCGGGTTTTTGCTGGTTTAAATCAAGCTCAATAATCGTACGCGCACTAAATAACGACATACTTTGGTATTGCGCTATGATTTCTTGCCAATCAAAGCCTTGGGCTAAAGTGAATTTAATTACTTCATCAAAACCTTGCGCTTTTGCGCTATCGCGTATGAGCTGTACACATTGCGCTTCTTGAAAAGGCTCTTCACCAAAAACCAAATAAAAAGGTTTTAACCCCTTTTTTAATTCGCTAGGCAGCTGATTTGCATAACAACGCATTATAGTTGCGACAACTCTCTAACAATTCGACGACTTGCTTGTTGACGAATTTCGCTGATCAGCAGTTCAAGCTCTTTTGCTTTGGCTAGTGCGTTGTCAGGGTCATCTTGGTAATTACGGTAAAGCTCAAAACGTTTTTCAATGGCTGCTTGTTTTGGGCGTTTTACAACATAACTTACACTGTATGCCAATTCATATTCAGCCACTTGTCCGTTTTGAAATAACGATAAGGTTTGACGCTCTAGCTGCTCTTTAAATAAGTAAAGTTGCGCTGATTGTTTACTCGCAGGGACTAAAGTAACATCGCTCATAGTCAACTCTGTTTGCAAATAGCTAAACAACGCTGATTTTTGATCATCACCCACCAAGGTTAGCTGTTTTAAATCATCGGGTAGGCTTGATGCTTTTTTAAGGTGAAAGCCACAGCTCGATAACAAAAAACAGACTAGCACTAAGGCTAGTCCGTTTTTAATGGCATTTAAAGCAGCCATATTAGTTAGCTACCACGTTAAGTAATTTACCGGGTACATAAATAACTTTGCGGATTGTTGCACCATCAGTAAATTTAGTGACGTTAGATTCTGCAAACGCAAGTGCTTCTACTTGCTCTTGCGTTGCATCAGCTGCAACCGTTAGTTTTGCACGTAATTTACCGTTTACTTGTACGATGATTAATTTTTCATCTTCAACTAGGGCAGATTCGTCAACTTTTGGCCATGCTGCATCTAAAATATCACCTTCTTTACCTAGATCTTGCCATAACTGATGCGATAAATGCGGTGTTATTGGTGCTAGCATAATAAGCAATGCTTCTAATGCCTCGTTAGCAATGGCGACATCTTGAGTATCGTTTAATGGCGCTTTTAATAACTTATTAGATAGCTCCATAATTGCGGCAATTGCCGTATTGAATGTTTGACGACGTTCAACATCATCGCTCACTTTTGCAATCGCTTTATGTAGCTCACGGCGAAGTACTTTTTGCGGATTTGTAAGCGCCGATTTATCAAGTGCTTGGAAGCCAACCGTTTTAACATCTACCGCGTATTTCCATACACGTTTTAAGAAACGGTGCGCGCCTTCAACCCCTGAATCTGACCATTCAAGCGTTTGCTCTGGTGGTGCAGTAAACATCATAAACAAACGCACGGTATCTGCGCCGTATTGGGCAATGACTTCTTGCGGGTCTATGCCGTTGTTTTTCGACTTAGACATTTTGCTCATGCCAGATGAGAACACAGGATCACCGTCTTTTTTATGCCATGCCTTGGTTACGCGGCCTTTTTCGTCGGTTTCGGTATTAACATCGCTTGGCGAAATCCATATATCGCCGCCTTTTTCATCTTTACGATAAAACGTTTCAGCTAATACCATACCTTGACAAAGTAAGCGGTCGAATGGCTCGTCTGAATTAACTAAACCAAAGTCACGTAATAATTTGTGGAAAAAGCGCGAATACAATAAATGTAAAATTGCGTGCTCAATACCACCAATGTATTGGTTTACTGGTAACCAATAGTTAGCTGCCGCTGGATCTAACATACCCTCGTCATGGCGCGGGCTACAGTAGCGAGCGTAATACCATGATGACTCCATAAAGGTGTCAAAAGTATCAGTTTCATGAGTGGCAGGTACACCATTTACAGTTGTTTTAGCCCATTCTGGGTCAGCTTTAATTGGTGAGGTAACGCCATTCATTACCACATCTTCTGGTAAACGCACTGGTAGCATATCTTCAGTGGCAGCAAGCTCATTACCATTCTCATCACTCAGCATTGGAATTGGCGAACCCCAGTAACGCTGACGGCTTACACCCCAATCGCGTAGACGGAAGTTTACTTTACGCTCTCCCACACCTAATGCTTCTAGCTTGTCGGCAACAGCGTTAAAGGCGTTTTCAAAATCAAGGCCATCAAATTCACCTGAGTTTACTAATACCCCTTTTTCGGTGAATGCTTCTTGAGCTAGGTTTACTTCAAGCTCAGAGCCTTCAGCAGGGGCAATAACTTGTTTAATATCTAGGCCGTAAGCTGTTGCAAATTCAAAGTCACGTTGGTCATGAGCAGGTACTGCCATTACCGCACCTGAGCCGTAATGCATTAATACAAAGTTAGCAACCCAAATTGGTAGTTGCTCGCCCGTTAATGGATGAGTAGCGTAAAAGCCCGTTGCAATGCCTTTTTTCTCCATGGTTGCCATGTCTGCTTCGGCAACTTTAGTGTTTTTGCATTCTTCAACAAACATTGCTATCGCGTCGCTATTTTTCGCCGCTTCTTGTGCAATAGGGTGGCCACCGGCAACGGCTAGGTATGTTACGCCCATAAATGTATCTGGGCGCGTAGTATATACGCTAAATTTTTCGTTGTTATCGGTACGTGTAAATTCTATGTCTAAGCCTTCAGAGCGACCAATCCAGTTGCGCTGCATGGTTTTAACTTGTTCAGGCCAGTCTTCTAATTTGTCTAAATCGTCTAATAGCTCTTGTGCGTAGTCGGTAATTTTAATAAACCACTGTGGAATTTCTTTTTGTTCCACTACCGCACCTGAGCGCCAACCGCGGCCGTCAATTACTTGCTCGTTAGCTAGTACAGTTTGATCGACCGGATCCCAGTTAACCGTTGACATTTTTTTGTACACTAGGCCTTTTTCGTAAAGCTTAGTAAAAAACCATTGTTCCCATTTGTAATATTCTGGGTGGCAAGTCGCAATCTCGCGATCCCAATCGTAACCAAAACCTAATTGCTTAAGTTGGTTACGCATGTAGTCAATATTTTCGTAAGTCCACTTTGCAGGGGCTGTTTTATTTTTAATAGCCGCGTTTTCTGCTGGTAAACCAAACGCATCCCAACCCATAGGCTGCATTACGTTTTTTCCTTGCAAGCGCTGGAAGCGAGAAACCACGTCACCAATGGTGTAGTTACGCACATGACCCATATGCAGTCGACCACTTGGATAAGGAAACATTGAGAGGCAATAGTATTTTTCTTTGCTCTCATCTTCTGTGGCTTTAAATACTTGGTTTTCTTCCCAGTAGCGTTGGACTTTTGACTCTATGTCTTGTGGGTTATATTGCTCTTGCATTTACGTTTCCAAACTTCTTGCATACTAATAAAAAATTGTCGATAGGATACCCCAAATAAAGCGCTATTCACAGCGTCAAAGCGGCGCTTTTTGTAAATTTGCGAGTAAATTAGTTTTCAGTACAGGTTAACCTATACTTATCTATGATATAGAGTAAATCAGCAGACGTTTTGAAGGAGTATAAAATGGCAGATTACAGAACATGGCTTAGTGATTTAACCGATTGGTTAAAAGATGTCAAAGAGCATGAAGTGAAAGCCGCAGTAAAGCGATTTATTGAATCTGAGCAGGCACTTAAAGATTTAGGTGAAGAAAAATATCAGCTTTATCGTAATTACTTAATGCGTGACATTTCTCATCTACAAGAAAATAACAACTACTATAATTCGCTTGCATGGCAGGAGCTTAAAGAGTCATTGTGGTTTGAGCTTTCTCATATTGAAGATAAAACACAGCTAGAATGGCAGTCGTTAAGTGAAGATTTTAAGCATAATGGTGTTTATCACGCAGGCGAATGGATAGCCATGGGCACATTAGTATGTAAGAATTGCAACCATAGCTACGATGTTTATCATGCGACGCAAATTATTCCGTGTACACAGTGTGATGGCATCTACTTTAGCCGCCAGGCTTTACAACCTTAAATATGAATATTGAGTGGCTTATATAGCCACTAAATATGTCCAAAACCTAGCGAATATGCTGGTAAAAAAAGAAGTTAGAATGACGAAAAAATTGCTGCCACTACCCGTATCAAATCTTGCACCGAGTATTTCATCGAGCCATGTAAACACCTGCATGAGCAACCCATACCCAGAGCAACTTACCTTTATAGGCCAACAACGTGCGCAAAGTGCCTTGGACTTCTCTTTAGGAATGGACCTACCCGGTTATAATGTTTATGTAATGGGAGAGGCGGCACACGGGCGTTTTACTTTAGTAAAAGACAAATTAAAACAACACGCTAAAGAGCGCACAACACCGCATGAATGGTTATATGTTAATAACTACGACGATCACCGTGAGCCTATTGCGTTATTTATGCATGCAGGGCAAAGCAAACAATTAGCCGATGATATTGACTCATTTATTGATGAAGTGCTCGACACTTTTCCTGCTGCATTTGATAACCCTGCTTATCAGCGTAAGAAAAAATCGATAGACCGTGAATTTAACGATGCTTACGACGGCGCAATTACCGCGGTAGAAATAGCTGCGCTTGAGCAAAGCGTGGCATTAATTGAAGAAAAAGGCGTGGTCGGGTTTGCACCGTTAATTGATGGTAAGCAACTTACCGATAATGAATTTTCTGATTTGGAAGATGATTTACGCGAAATGTTTTTTGAGCGCATAGAAAAATTAGAAGATGCCCTCATTGAAGCGCTTATTGAGTTACCGCGCTGGAAACGTGAATCCAAAGAAAAGCTCCGTAATCTTAAAAAGTCTACTGCTGAGCAAGCCACTAAACCGTTATTAAAAGATTTAGAACATAAATACGCCAGCCATATTGGTGTGCTGCGTTATTTAAAAGATATACGTGTAGAAATTATTGATGCCGTGCTCGAATGGCTTGATGATGAAGGCGAAAGCGAAGAAAACAAAGAAGACTTTGACCGTAAAGGCATGCTTACCGACTTTTTTGCGCCAAATATTTTAGTTGAATACAAAGAAGGCGATGCGGCACCGGTTGTTTACGAGCCAAACCCAACCTTTGGTAATATTTTTGGCAAAATTGAATATGCCACATCGCAAGGGTCGTTAATTACTAGTTATCGCTCAATTCAGCCTGGTGCGCTGCACCGCGCCAATGGCGGCTATTTAATTATGGACGCTGAAAAAGTAATGGCTCAACCCCAAGTGTGGGATGGGTTAAAACTATCGCTAAAAACCCATCAAATTAAAAATGATTTACCTTACCAAGACAGTGTTGTTGGCAGCAGCTTTACGCTTCGCCCGCAGTTAATACCACTTGATGTAAAAATTATTTTGCTAGGTTCACGTGAACTTTATTACACCATTGGTGAATACGATGAAGAGTTTGCCGAGTTATTTAGAGTACTTGCCGATTTTGATTATTACTTACCAAGTAGCGATAAGCTGCAGTATCAGTTTATTACTAAAGTAAGCGATTACTGTGAGCAGACATTAAAGTGCACGTTAAACGAATCAGCAATGGTGCGATTACTTAAATTTAGTTATCGCCAAGCTGAGCACCATAATAAACTTTCTGCCCGTTTTGCTGATGTGCTAGAGCTTGTGGCTGAGGCCAGTTTTTACGCTAAGCAAGATAAGTTGACGGTGATTGATGCTCGCCATATTGACGAAGCCATAGAAGGCAAGCAGTACCGTACGGGGCAAATTAGCGAAAACATGCTCAGCGATATAAAAGAAGGGCACACTTTAATAGCAACCGACGGGCAAGCTGTAGGTAAAGTTAATGGTTTAACGGTACTGCACATTGGTGATACCTCATTTGGCACACCTGCACGCATTACTGCTACCGTTTATGCTGGCGCTGACGGCGTTATTGATGTGGAACGCGAAGCCGAGCTGGGTAAAGCAATTCACTCAAAGGGGGTAATGCTGCTTACCGGTTATTTAGGTAACAAATACGCGCAGCACTTTAGCTTAACACTCAGTGCGAATATTGCTATTGAACAAAGTTATGGCTACATAGATGGTGATAGCGCCTCATTAGCCGAACTTTGTGCGCTAATTTCAGCAATCACCAGCCTACCCATTAGTCAGTCTATTGCACTAACTGGTTCAATCAACCAGCATGGTGATGTGCAGGCAATTGGTGGTGTAAACGAGAAAATAGAAGGCTTCTTTAAGCTATGTAAAATGCGCGGCTTAACGGGCGAGCAAGGCGTTATTATTCCAAAATCAAACCAAGTTAATTTAGTGCTTGATGACGAGATACTCAATGCCGTTGAGTTAGGTAAATTTAATATTTTCGCTGTGGAAACCGTTGACCAAGCGCTAAACTTATTAATGGATATTGAAGCGGGTGATATGGTTGATGAACACTACCCAGAAGACTCGGTCAATGGCATTGCATTAGCGCGTTTAAAAGACATTGCTGATATTGTTAATGGCGATAACAGCGACGAAAAAGACCACGACTCAGAAGATGAAAAAGGGGAGTTATGATCAATATAATTTTACTGATTGTTATTGCGATTTTTTGTGTTTTAATTTTTAAAAACAGTAAAAAAGCCAAGCAGCAAGCAATCGCAAACGCGCAAATTGAAAGTGATTATTTAATTGCTAATGCAAAGGTAGAAGGCATTCAAGAAACCGCGTCTGGCTTGCAATATAAAATAATCCATAAAGGACAGAGCGAAAATACACCTAGCCCAACGAGTATGGTGAAAGTGCATTATCATGGCACTTTAATCGACGGCACTGTATTTGACAGCTCAGTAGAGCGTAAAACTCCGATTAGCTTTGGCTTACATCAAGTTATTAAAGGTTGGACCGAAGGCCTACAACTGATGAGTCCGGGCGATAAATTTCAGTTTTATATACCGCATCAGCTCGCCTATGGTGAAAAGCGAGTAGGCAGCATCCCGCCTGCGTCATTGCTTATTTTTGAGGTAGAATTATTAGCAATTGAATCCTAGAAAATTGTAGCTAATGATCGCTTATATAACTAAGCGGTCATTACATTGTTAGCTATTCACTCGCAAATTTAATTTGTCCAATAGTAAGCTTAAATTCCCCCGCCTGTTTACCTGCAATCATAAACCCAAGCTGCTTTATATCTTCAAAGCTAATTGTAGGCTGTTGCTCAAGTAATCGCCCGCGATAAGTAAGTTGGAAATCCTCAGGTAAAAACTCAATATTAAGCCACTCGCTCTGTGTGGTACTAAACGAGCGTGTATAAGCTGCTCCATCCATGTACTTATTAGTTCTTAAGCGTAGTTGGTAGGTTTGACCATCACCCTTAACATGCAGCACTATTTTAGTGATGTTTTGGTTTTTTACATCCAATGGTGTTCTTATAGAAGCAAACCCTCCATTGTTTGCAAGCGATACATTGCCTGTAAACACTAAATTGCCATCATCCTGCAAAACCTGACTATTAGAAATGCCACCCATCACCGAATCATTCACTACATACCAGCGAGCATTAGCGTTTGCCTCGGTGGTAGCAAACAGTAAG